>NZ_JBFUGT010000254.1:0-9716 GCF_056402775.1 Rhodococcus sp. P3_B8 | reverse complement strand
GATCGTGTCCTGGTCGTTGTAGCCCACGCTGACGATGCGCTGCGGGTCGGTCGGCACCTGGGTCTCGCCGTACTTGTGGGCGATGACGGGGCCGGACGGCTCACTGCCGGTGCCGGAGCCGTCGCCGTCCGAGCTGCTGCAGGCCGCGGCGAACGCGAGCAGCGCTCCCCCGGTGCCCACGAGGAATCCGCGTCGGCTCAGGCCGATCCTCTGTTGACCCACGTTCATGCGGCGACCCTCTCGTCTACCAGGTACTACGAACCACTTAGGTAAGGCTTGCCGAGCTTAGCCTAAGGGGTCGCGCGGACGGGTTCGCGCCACATCGCCCACAGCGTCGGCCCGCCGTCCGGGATCCGGATCTCGCCGGTGACGTCGAAGCCGAACCGCTGGTAGTAGGAAATATTGTCTTCCTTGCTCGACTCCAGATATGCCGGGAGCCCCTCGGCATCACATCGGTCCAGCCGCGACCGCAACAGCGCCTTCCCGTAACCGCCGCCCCGTCCCGCGTTCGACGTCCCGATCGTCGCCAGATACCAGTGCACGGGATCGACCGGGTGTGCGTCCTCGACGGTTCCGCTCACGGYGGCCCCGACGCCCAGCCGCGAGCCGAACGCGCGGACCAGCCCCGGCAGGCTGAGGAGCGACGACAACGTCGACTGCTTCCAGCCGCCGGGCGGATCCCACATCGCGGCCCCGCGGACCACGCCGTCGCCGTCCTCGGCCAGTTCGGCTCCGCCCCCGGCCAGATGGTGATGGCGGATCTCCACCGCGAACAGTCGCGGCAGGCCGCGCCGCCTGCGCTCGGGATCTGGCCACATCCACACCATCACGGGGTCGTCGAAGAACGCGTCGGCCAGGACGCGCGCCAGTTCGGGGATGTCGGATCCGGTCGCCGCTCGCACGCTCACACCCATGTCCAGAGGGTACGGGCACACCAGGCGGGCGCGCCGGAACGACTGGCCGTCGCGCCCGGTTCGGGGCCACTATGGACCCATGACCCGCCCCTCGTCCGCACGCAGTCCGCTCGAATCCGGCGGCAGGTGATGGGCCGCGTCACCGCGCGCCGCCCGGTCGTCCGCATCACCGAGCACGGAACGACACGCAGACCCGATTCGCTGGCCGTCGAGGAACCCCTCGAGATCCGGGTCGGCGGCCGTTCGCTGTCGGTGACGATGCGCACGCCGGGCGACGACATCGATCTGGTGCACGGATTCCTGCTGACCGAGGGCATCGTCGAGAGCCGCGACGACGTGTCCGTCGCCCGCTACTGCGACGGCGTCGACGAGAGCGGAGCCAACACGTACAACGTGCTCGACGTGGTTCTGGCCGAGGGCGTCCCGGCGCCGGGTGGACCGGAACGCCGGTTCGTGACCTCGTCGGCCTGCGGAGTGTGCGGCAAGGCGTCGCTCGACCAGGTCCGGACACGGTCACGATTCCCCTTGTCCGGCAACGACTTGTCGGTGACGGCGGCCACGTTGTCGTCGATGCCGACCACCCTGCGGTCGGGTCAGCGCATCTTCGATTCGACGGGCGGACTGCATGCCGCGGGCCTGTTCACCCCCGACGGCGCACTCGTCGCGCTGCGGGAGGACGTCGGCAGGCACAACGCCGTCGACAAGGTGCTGGGGTGGGCGCTGACACAGGATCGGGTGCCGCTGTCGGGCAGCGTTCTCCTCGTCAGCGGGCGCGCATCCTTCGAACTGGTGCAGAAGTCCGTGATGGCGGGGGTACCGATGCTCGGCGCGGTGTCGGCGCCGTCCTCGCTGGCCGTCGACCTGGCACTGGAATCCGGCACGACGCTCGTCGGCTTCCTCCGTGGGGAGTCGATGAACGTCTATGCCGGAGCCCAGCGCGTGAAGACCGGGGCCTGAGCGGGCGTTTCTAGACGGTGGCGTCGACCAGGAGCGTCGCGCCGGTGGCCGCCTGGACGTCCTCGACGCTGTGGCCGGGAGCGGTCTCGACGAGCCGCAGGCCGTCGGGAGTGACGTCGATGACGGCGAGATCGGTGACGATCTTCTGCACGCAGCGCTTGCCGGTGTACGGCAGCGTGCACTCCTCGAGGATCTTGTGCTCACCCTTCTTGGTGACGTGATCCATCATCACGATGACCTTGCCCGCGCCGTGGACGAGGTCCATCGCGCCGCCCATGCCCTTGACCATGGCGCCCGGGACCATCCAGTTGGACAGGTCTCCGTGGCTGCTGACCTGCATGGCGCCGAGAACGGCCACGTCGACGCTGCCGCCGCGGATCATCGAGAAGGAGTCGGAGGAGGAGAAGAACGCGCCGCCGGGGACCACCGTGATGGTCTCCTTGCCCGCGTTGATCAGTTCGGGGTCGACCTCGTCGTCCGTCGGGTACGGCCCGACGCCGAGGATGCCGTTCTCCGAGTGCAGGATGACGTCCTTGCCGGCCGGGATGTGACCGGGGATGAGGGTGGGCATGCCGATGCCGAGGTTCACATACTGCCCATCCTCGAGTTCGGCCGCGACCCGGGCCGCCATCTCGTCACGCGTCCAGCTCATGCCCGCACCGTCCTGTTCTCGATTCCCGTTTCCTGCTTGCCGACCTCGACCACACGCTGGACGAAGATGCCGGGGGTGTGCACCTCGGCGGGGTCGATCTCGCCGGGCTCGACGAGGTACTCGACCTGCGCGATGGTGATGCGACCGGCGCCGGCGGCGTCCGGGTTGAAGTTGCGGGCCGTCTCCCGGTACACGAGGTTGCCGAGGCGGTCACCCTTCCATGCATGGACCAGCGCGAAGTCGGTGCGGATGGCGCGTTCGAGGACGAAGGCCTCCCCGTCGAACTCGCGCGTCTCCTTGGGCTTGCTCGCCACCGCGATGCCACCCTGGCCGTCGTAGCGGATCGGCAGACCGCCGTCGGCGACCTGCGTCCCGACACCGGCGGGGGTGTAGAAGGCGGGGATGCCCGCTCCCCCGGCGCGCATGCGCTCGGCCAGCGTGCCCTGCGGAGTGAGCTCGACCTCGAGCTCTCCGCTGAGGTACTGCCGCGCGAATTCCTTGTTGGCGCCGACGTACGAGCTGATCGTGCGCCGGATCCGGTGCTGCTCGAGGAGCAGACCCAGACCGAAACCGTCGGTGCCGCAGTTGTTGCTGACCGTCTCGAGGTCGGTGGCACCTTGTGCGAGGAGGGCGTCGATGAGGACCGAGGGGATACCGACGAGGCCGAAGCCGCCCACCGCGAGGGACGCTCCGTCGGGGACATCGGCAACGGCCTCGGCCGCCGTTGCGAAGACTTTGTTGACCATGTGACCCAGGCTACCGCAAAATGTTCGAGTAGTGAACACCCATCCACATTGCGAACAAATTGCGCCCCGCCTGTTGGCCCCATCACAGAACGCGACTACTATGTGCGAATAGCGGCCGACTGTTCACATCGAGAACGTGAGGATCTTTTTCCATGCTGCATCTGCCAGCCCACCACCACGCCGGGCACGAAGCGAATGCCCCGCTGCTGTTCCCCGAGTACAAGACAACTCGGCTGCGCAGCCCCAAGAACGACCTGATCCTGGTCCCGCAGCGACTCGGCGAGATCACCGGTCCGGTCTTCGGCGACGCCGACATCGCCAAGGGTGAGAACGACATGACCCACGCCAACGGCGGCGAGGCCCAGGGACAGCGCATCATCGTCCACGGCCGCGTCCTCGACAGCGCGGGCAAACCCATCCCCGACACCCTCATCGAGGTGTGGCAGGCCAACGCCGGAGGCCGCTACCGCCACAAGATGGACTCCTGGCCGGCCCCGCTCGACCCCCACTTCAACGGTGTCGCCCGCTGCCTCACCGACGAGCAGGGCCACTACGAGTTCACGACCATCAAGCCCGGCGCCTACCCCTGGGGCAACCACCACAACGCGTGGCGGCCCGCGCACATCCACTTCTCCCTGTTCGGTCAGGCGTTCACCCAGCGGCTGGTCACGCAGATGTACTTCCCGGACGATCCGTTCTTCTTCYAGGACCCGATCTACAACGCGGTGCCCGAAGCGGCACGCGAGCGGATGATCAGCACGTTCGACTACGACCACACCCGCGACAACTGGGCCGTCGGATTCAAGTTCGACATCGTCCTGCGCGGTCAGGACGCCACCCCGTTCGAGGACCCGGAGGGCCACTGATGATCGACACCCAGAACCCCGACGCCCCCCGCTACCCGGTCCTCGCCAAGAGCCAGGACCAGGTGCCGTTCGGTGTCACCCCGTCCCAGACCGTCGGCCCGTACGTCCACATCGGCCTGTTCCCGACGTGGGAGAACAGCGGCGACGCCGTCCCCGAGGATGCGCCGGGACGAATCGACGTGTCCTTCAACGTCATCGACGGCGCCGGTCAGCCCATCGGCGACGCGATGATCGAAACCTGGCAGGCAGATGCCGCGGGACGGTTCAACAGCCCCACCGATCCCCGCGGTGCCGCCGAGGCGACCCCCGCCGGCTTCCGCAGCCTGGCCCGCGTGTTCGCCGACGAGAGCGGCACGATCGTGGTGCACACCGTGAAGCCGGGCGCACTTCCCGCCGAGGACGGCGCCGTCGAGGCCCCGCACATCAACGTCGGACTGTTCGCCCGCGGCATGCTCGAGCGGCTGTACACGCGGCTCTACTTCCCCGAGGACACGGACGCGCACGCATCGGACCCCGTGCTCTCCGCCGTCCCGGAAGCCGACCGCCCCAAGCTGATCGCGGAGAAGACGGATCGCGGATACCACCTGACGATCCACGTGCAGAACACAGAAGGACGGGAAACCCCGTTCTTCGCCCTGTAACCGGTCACAACCCAGAAAGGTGTCGCGCGTGAACTCTCCGGAGCCTTCCCGGGGTGCCCTGTTCGATCCGACGTTCGGTGCCGGCGACTTGTCGGCGCTGCTCTCGGACCGGGCGTGGGTCACCGCGATGGTCGAGGTCGAGGCCGCACTGGCCCGGGCGGAAGCGAAATGCGACGTCATCCCCGCCGCGTCCGCCGACGCCATTTCGTCGGTGTTCGCGCGCGTCGTCGCCGAGGGCTCCGTGGATGTCGGTGCCCTCGGCGAGGCGGCCGCAGCGGGCGGCAATCCCGTGATCCCGCTGGTGAAACTGCTCCGCGGCGAGGTCACGGCCGCCGATCTCGGGGTGCCCGGAAGCCACGTGCACAAGGGCGCCACGAGTCAGGACATTCTCGACACCGCCCTGATGCTGCTGTGCCGCCGGTCGGGTGCGCACATCCTGGCGTCCCTCGACGAGGCGGTGCTGTGCGCCGAGGCGCTCGCACGGGCCCAGCGCGACACCCCCATCGCCGGCCGCACACTCGGCCAGCAGGCCCTCCCCACCACGTTCGGCGTGCTCGCCGCGGGGTGGATGACGGCGTTGCACAGGGCTTCCCGCGCGCTGTTCGACGCACTGGACGGCCTCCCCGTGCAACTGGGAGGTGCGGCCGGCACGTCCGCTGCGCTCTACCCGCACGGCCTCGACGTCGCCGACGTGCTCGCCGACGAGCTCGGGCTGGCACGTCAGGACGTGCCCTGGCACACCGATCGCACCCGCATCGCACTGCTCGCGTCGGCGCTCGGAACGGCCGCGGGCGCAGTGTCCAAGATCGCCACCGACCTCGTGTTCCTGTCGTCCACCGAGGTCGGCGAGGTCAGCGAAGGGTCACCCGGCGGTTCGTCGGCCATGCCGCACAAGCGCAATCCGGTGGCCGCGATCGCGGCCCGCGCCGCGGCCCGCCGCACCCCGGGACTCGTCGCGACGATCCTCGGCTCGATGGATCACGAGCAGCAGCGCGCCGCGGGCGCCTGGCACGCCGAGTGGGAAACGCTCACGGACCTGCTGCGTCTCACCGGCGGAGCCGTCGCGCGCATCGCCGACTCGCTCGGTGGGCTGAACGTTCACCCCGACGCGATGGCCCGCAACCTCGACATCACCGGTGGCCTGCTCCTCGCGGAACGCGTCACCGGCGCCCTGTCCGCCCGCACCGACAACGCGCGCGACCTCGTCACCGCCGCGTGCGAGACCGGACACCCCCTCGACGAGGATCCGGGGCTCCTCCAGTACCTGCAGGCGGACGAGATCCGCGCCCTGCTCGACCCCGCCGGATACCTCGGCCACGCCCACGACATCGTCGACCGCGCACTGGAGACAGTGGCCCGCGGCCGGGAAGGAACGCGATGACAGTCGCACTCGCACACGAAATCTCCGGACCCCGAAGCGGCGCGGCGGACGCCCCCGTCGTCGTCCTGCTCGGATCGCTCGGCTCCAACCGGTCCATGTGGGACCCGCAGATCGCGGCCCTGTCCGACGAATGCCGGGTGGTCGCCGTCGATCAACGCGGCCACGGCGAATCGCCGGCACCGGACGGTCCGTACTCCGTCCGCGACCTGTCCGAGGACGTCCTCGCCCTGCTCGACTCGCTCGGCGTGGACGCCGCCCACTTCGTCGGACTGTCCATGGGCGGGGCGATCGCCCAGTGGCTCAGCGCGCACGCTCCGCGCCGGGTGCTGTCGCTGTCGCTGCTGTGCACCGCCGCGAAATTCGGTGAACCGCAGGCATGGATCGAGCGGGCCGCGGCATCACGCACCGACGGTCCGGAGTCGCTCGCGGATGCCGTTGTCGCACGGTGGTTCAGCGAGGGGCTCGCCAAACGTGATCCGGAATTCGTCCGGCACTACCGCGAAATGATCGCGTCGACGTCCCCCGAGGGATACGCCGCGTGCTGCGACGCCCTCGCCGACTGGGAGTTCACTGCCGACCTGTCCCGCATCAGCGCACCGACACTGGTGATCGCGGGCGAGGAGGATCCGTCCACCCCGCCGTCGGTCATGCAGATCCTCGCGGACGGCATCACCGGTGCCCGGTTCGAGGTGCTCTCCCCCGCCGCCCACGTCGCGAACCTCGAGCAGGCAGGTGCCGTGACGGCGCTGCTGCGCGAACACATCGTCGGCGGCGGGTACGCGCGCGGACGTCGCGCCGCGCACGCACAGGGAATGACGGTGCGACGCTCGGTACTCGGCGACGCGCACGTGGACCGCTCCGTGGCGGGAACCACCGACTTCACGGCACCGTTCCAGGACTTCATCACCCGCACCGCGTGGGGCGACATCTGGTCGCGCCCCGGGCTGGACCACGAGTTGCGGCGACTGCTCACGATCGCCGTTCTCACCGCGGTGGGCAACGAGCACGAACTCGACATGCACATCCGCGCCGCCCTCCGCGCGGGTGTCGACGCCGACACCATCGGTGAGGTGCTACTCCACACCGCCGTCTATGCCGGTGTGCCCAACAGCAATCTCGGTTTCGCACTCGGCAAACAGGCCCTCGCCGACCTGTCCTCCGCCGGCACCGGGCCCACGGAGGAGAATTCGCAGACATGACCGCTACCGAACCGACGGAGAAGATCCTCCCGTCCCCCGACTACGTGCAGTCGCTGGCCCGGGGCCTCGCCGTGATCCGCTGCTTCGACAACCGGAATCAGCGGCGCACGCTCAGTGACGTCGCCCGCGCCACCGACCTGACCCGCGCCACCGCACGCCGATTTCTGCTCACCCTCGTCGAGCTCGGCTACGTGGCCACGGACGGTTCCGCGTTCTGGCTCACCCCGCGGGTTCTCGAACTCGGATACAGCTACCTGTCGAGCCTGTCGCTGCCGGAGGTCGCGCAGCCGCACCTCGAGAGGCTGAGCCACAAGGTGCACGAGTCGTCGTCGGTGTCGATCCTCGACGGCGCCGACATCGTGTACGTGGCCCGCGTGCCCGTCAGCCGGATCATGACGGTGGGCATCACCATCGGCACCCGGCTCCCCGCGTACGCCACCTCGATGGGCCGGGTCCTGCTGGCGGGACTGCCCGACGACGAACTCGACGCGTACCTCGAGAAGCTCGACATCCAGCGGCTCACCGAACGCACGATCACGGCCCGTGACGAGCTGAAAGCTGCGATTCTCGCTGTTCGCGCGGACGGTATCTGCGTTCTCGACCAGGAACTCGAGGCAGGCCTGCGGTCGATGGCCGCCCCGATCCGGGGCGCCTCCGGGCTGACCGTCGCCGCGGTGAACATCTCCACTCCGGCCGCGCGATACAGCCTCGAGGATCTGCATTCCGATCTCATCCCGTCGCTGCGGGTCACCGCAACCGACATCGAACAGGACCTCGCCACCGTCAATCGCTGACGCAGTGCCCGAGGAATCTTCATGAAAGGTCTTTCCATGCGTGACGTCGTCATCTGCGAGCCCCTGCGAACGCCGGTCGGGCGCTTCGGCGGAGTGTTCAAGGACATCACCCCGCAGAGCCTCGCGGCCACCGTCATCACGGCGCTCGTCGAACGCACCGGCATCGAGGGCAGCCAGATCGACGACGTCATCCTGGGCCAGGCGTCCCCGGGCGGGGAAGCCCCGGCCATCGGCCGGATCGCGGCCCTCGACGCCGGACTCGGCATCGACGTCCCCGGCATGCAGGTGGATCGCCGCTGCGGATCCGGTCTGCAAGCGGTCATCACCGCCGTGCTGCAGGTGGCGTCCGGCGGCAACGACCTCGTCCTCGCCGGTGGCGCCGAATCCATGAGCCAGGCCGAGTTCTACACCAACCCGAACATCCGCTGGGGCGTCAAGGGCGAAGGGGTCCAACTCGCGGACCGGCTCGCCCGCGCCCGCGTCACCGCTGGCGGCGCGAACTTCCCCGTGCCCGGCGGCATGATCGAGACCGCCGAGAACCTGCGCGCCGAGTTCGACATCAGCCGTGAGGACCAGGACGCGCTCGCCGTGCAATCGCACCAGCGTGCCGTCGCCGCGCAGGAATCGGGCCGCTTCGCCGAGGAGATCGTCGGAGTGACGGTGCCGCAACGCAAGTCGGACCCGCTCGTAGTCGACAAGGACGAGCACCCGCGCGCAGACACGACGGTGGAGTCGCTGTCGAAGCTCCGTGCCATCCGCTCCAAGATCGATTCCGCCTCCACCGTCACCGCCGGCAACGCCAGCGGGCAGAACGACGGTGCCGCCGTGTGCATCGTGACGACCGCCGAGAAGGCGAAGGAACTCGGGCTGAAGCCCCTCGCCCGCATGGCGTCCTGGGCCGTGGCCGGCGTCCCGCCGCGCACCATGGGCATCGGCCCGGTGCCCGCCACGGAGAAGGCCCTCGGTCAGCTCGGACTGTCGCTGTCCGACATGGGTGTCATCGAACTGAACGAGGCCTTCGCCGCGCAGACGCTCGCCGTCCTCCGCAGCTGGGACCTCGACCCCACCGACGAACGCCTCAACCCCAACGGATCCGGCATCTCCCTCGGACACCCCGTCGGTGCCACCGGCGGCCGTATTCTCGCCACCCTCCTGCGGGAGATGGACCGTCGCGGATCCCGCTACGGGCTCGAGACCATGTGCATCGGCGGCGGCCAGGGACTGGCTGCGGTGTTCGAGCGGGTCTGATCCAGAAACGCGGGTCTGTCGTCAGGCCAGCGCACCCACGACACCCTCAGCGGTCTCGAGCAACCTGCCCGAGGCCGCGAGGGTGACCGCGGCCTCGATCTCCGGCGCGAGGTGACGGTCGGTCCCCGGTCCGGGAACGTGCTCGCGGATCGTGTCCCGCACCGCACCCGTCGCCGGCGACGGCGCCAGCGGGGCACGCAGGTCGAGCGCACGAGCGGCCGTCAACGCCTCGATCGCGAGCACCCGGGTCAGTCCGTCGATCGCCCGGCGCAGCTTCCGGGCCGCCGACCACCCCATCGACACGTGATCCTCCTGCAT
>NZ_JBFUGT010000253.1:0-9734 GCF_056402775.1 Rhodococcus sp. P3_B8 | reverse complement strand
CGAATACACCGAACTCTCACCCGACCGCGTGCGAGCGCAATGGACGGTCACCCCGGACCTGCAGCAGCCGGCCGGAATCCAGCACGGCGGCGTCTACTGCTCCGTCATCGAATCGGTGGCCAGCGCAGCGGGCACGGTGTGGCTCGGCGGCCGCGGACACGTCGTCGGTGTCAACAACAACACCGACTTTCTCCGCGCGACCCGGGAGGGCACGCTGACCGCCGAAGCCAGCCCCGTCCACCGCGGACGCACCCAGCAGCTGTGGGAGGTCCGGATCACCGACGAACAGGACCGACTCGTCTCCAAGGGGCAGGTCCGGCTCGCGAACATCACCGACACCGGACGCCTCGGCAACTGACGACCACCCACGCGCACGGCGGAGGGGACGGACCCGACAGGTCCGTCCCCTCCGCTCTGTTCACGTCATGGGCGCGCCTGCGTCACCCCGCGGCTTTGCGCTGCGCGCCGCCGGRCGACTTCTCGGCCTCTTTCTCCCGCTCGTGCCGCTCCAGCTGCTCCATCGCGTTGCGGGCGAACACCCACTGCTCGGTGGACGCCATCTGCGCGCGCCCGCGGCCGAGGAACGTCACCGTCCACGACAGCAGAGTGGACAGCCGGCTGCGGAACCCGACCAGGTACATCAGGTGGATTGCCAGCCAGGCCACCCAGCCGATGAAACCGCTGATCTCGAGCTTCCCGACCTTCGCCACCGCACTGAATCGCGAGATGGTGGCCATGCTGCCCTTGTCGAAGTACTTGAACGGCGGCCGGTCTTCCGGCTTGTGACCGCTCAGGCCGGCCTTGATCTGCTTGGCTGCGTACTTGCCGCCCTGCATCGCGACCTGCGCCAGACCCGGCAACTTGTCGAGCGCCATCATGTCGCCGATTACGAACACCTCGGGGTGGCCGGGCACCGACAGGTCGGGTTTGACCASGACGCGACCGGCCCGGTCGATCTCGGCGTCCGACTGCTCCGCGATCTGCTTGCCCAGCGGGCTCGCCTGCACACCGGCCGACCACACCTTGCACTGCGACTCGATCCGGCGTTGCGTGCCGTCCTTGTCCTTGACGACGAGGCCGTCGACGTCGACGTCGACGACCATCGCCCCCAGCTGGATCTCGATGCCGAGCTTCTCCAGCTGCTGGCGGGCCTTACGGCTCAGCTTGCCGCCGTAGACGGGCAGCACGTCGTCCGCGCCGTCCAGCAGGATCACGCGGGCCTCACGGGGATCGATGTTGCGGAACGCCCCCGACAGGGTGCGCCGCGACAGTTCCGCGATCTGGCCGGCGAGTTCGACACCGGTCGGACCGGCGCCGACGACGACGAACGTCAGGAGCCGGGCGCGTTCGGCGGGATCGTTCGACAATTCGGCCTGCTCGAACGCGCCCAGGATGCGGCCGCGCAGTTCGAGGGCGTCGTCGATGGTCTTCATGCCCGGCGCGAACTCGGAGAAATGATCGTTGCCGAAGTAGGACTGGCCCGCGCCCGCCGCGACGATCAGGCTGTCGTACGGGGTGACGGTGGTCCGGTCCAGGAACCGGGAGGTGATCGTCTTCGCCTCGAGATCGATCTCGTCGACATCGCCGAGCAGAACCTTGGTGTTCTTCTGCTTGCGCAGCACCAACCGGGTGGCGGGAGCGATGTCGCCGACGGAGAGAATGCCGGTCGCCACCTGATACAGCAACGGCTGGAACAGATGGTGAGTGGTGCGCGCGATCATGGTGATGTCGACATCGGCATTCTTCAGCGCCTGTGTGCCGAACAACCCACCGAAGCCGGATCCAATGACCACGACGCGATGGCGGCGTGACTCAACCGACTTGATACTCATTCCGTGCTCCTCGAAAAATAGACGACTCCTGTCACGGTAGTCGCCTTGTCCCCGAGCGTCTCAGTAAGCCGCGCTTCCCCCCGCCTGCACAGCGGAATCGATCCAGAACCCGGCGGCCCGTCCATACGTGAAGGCGGGCAGCCCCTCCGTGAGGAACTGCCCGCCTTCCGGTGCGTACGCGGCTATTCCGCCCGGCCGATCCGCTTCCGCCCCGTGGGAGTCCCCGGCGATTCCGGCGGAACGAAATCCGATTTGATCGAGAACACGAACAGTGCCGACACCCCGACCACGACGACAAGAATGGTGAGGACTACGACCACGTAGCCGAAACCGACACCAATTGCTGTCAAGTCCATCAGACCTACCTCCTCAGTCGCTGCTCACGCTACTGCGGAGGGTAGCCGCTGTCACCGCGTCGGCGGGGAAGAACGATTCGATGGCCAGCTCCGCGACCGTCACGTCGAGGGGAGTGCCGAACATCGTGGTCGTGCTGAGGAACGCCAGCACCGTGTCGTGGTGTCGGATACGCAGCGGCACGACGAGCGACCCCGGCAGTCCGGCGCCGTCGACGGTGCCGCCGGGGTAGCCCTCCAACTCGCCCAGCAGGTCACGCAGTCCGTCGTCGCCGGTCACCGCGATCTGATGACGCAGCCGGTGCAGAAGATGCCCCCGCCACTGCGCCAGGTCGAGGATCCGCGGTGCCATGCCGTCCGGGTGCAGGCTCAACCGCAGGACGTTCACGGGCGGCTCGAGCAGCTCCGCGGCACATCCCTCGGTCAGCACCGCGACGGCCTCGTTGGCGTCCACCATGTTCCAGTGCCGGTCGACGACCACCGCCGGATACGGGGAATGCGCGGTGAGGATCTTCCCGATGGCGTCGGCGATCGACGCCATCGGCACCTCCGACAGTCGGTGCTCCGGGAAGGCGGGCGCGAAACCGCCGGCGAGGAGCAGTGCGTTGCGTTCACGCAGCGGAATGTCGAGATGGTCGCTGAGGCGCAGCAGCATCGCCCGCGTGGGATTCGACCGCCCGGTCTCCAGGAAACTGATGTGCCGTGCCGAGATCTCCGCGCGGTTCGCCAGTTCCAGCTGACTGAGCCGGCGGCGTTCCCGCCACGCCCGCAGGTGGGTGCCGACATGCGACGTGCGCCGATCGTCGAGGGTGGTCATTCGGCCAGCCTAGGTCGGGCGGATCGCCGCGACCATTACCTCGGACGTCGTGGTCAGCGGTCACGTGAGGTGATCGAACTCCCCGGTCACCCACGCGCAGTGCCGCGTGGCCGAGTATTCGAGCGCCTCCCGGCCGTCGCTGTCGATCACGTTGTCGAAGTTGCCGATGATGCGGTCGAACTCGAGATGCGAGAGCTGGTCCGCGATGCGCCGCACCACCGCCGCGGACAGCGGCAGCCGGTTCGGGTAGGACCGGAGGAACGACACCGTGCGGCGGTCCGGGTTGGGGAACACGCCGTCMCCGGTGAGGAGGACCCCCCGGCCGTCGGCGCCGTCCCGCCAGTGCGCGACGGCGCTGCCCGGAAAGTGCCCGCCGATCTGGTGCAGGGTCAGACCCGGCGTCACCTCGTGGGTGCCGGACCAGAACACGATCGGGCCGTCGGACCGCGCCAGCCACGCGCGGTCCGCGTCGGCCACCAGGATCGGCACGCCGCCGAGCGCCTTCGACCACTGCGTCTGGACCCCGAACATGTGCGGGTGGCTGCCGGCGACGGCGATGACCGGGCCGTGCGCGGCAACGGCGTCGACGGCGGCGTCGTCGACGAACCCGATCGGATCCCACAGCAGCGACCCGGCGGGGGTGCGGATCACGAGGGACTGCTGGCCGATGGCGGTCTTCGGGTCCACGTACAGGCCGTGCAGCCCYGGCTCGACCTCGTGCTCGACCGCGCGGTACCCCGCACCGGCGAGCTTCTCCACGGTGGTCCACTCCTGACCGCCCAGCGGTATGTACTGGCGTTCGTCCGCGCAGATCGCGCACTCGTCGGGGAGCGGGGTGTTCGGGTCCTGTTCGACGCCGCACGTGGCGCAGAGATGAAAYAACACCCCTCGATCATGCATCCTCACGGCACCCCGAGGAGCCGCAATCCGGCAGTCGCTGCGGCCGCGGACAGGACGATCACGACGAAAGGTGCCTTCCGCCAGGCGAGTATGCCCGCGACGACGACGCCGGTGGGACGCGCCACTCCGGCGAGGTCGTGGCCTTCGGTGAGCGCGGTCGTGCCCACCAGTGCGGTGAGCAGAACCACGGCGGCCGTCGCCATGGTCCGCTCCACCCACGGCCGGGTGGCGATCCGTGGCCGCAGCACCGGTCCCGCGAACCGGAAGGCGAACGTGCCCGCCGCAAGGACCCCGACCGACCCGATCAGCACGAGGTTCCCGGTCACGGCAGCACCTTCCGCCGCACACCGGCAAGCAGCCCCACCAGCGCCGCCAGCACCGGAAGCCCGGCGGGCAGGAAGGGCGTGGTGGCCAGGGCGATCACGCCGCCGGCCAGTGCCGGCACCCGCACGTCCCGATCGCGCAACGCCGGCAGCACCAGCGCCAGCAGCACCGCCGGGAACATGGCGTCCAGTCCCAGCACCGCGGGGTCGCCGATCGCCGAGCCCGCCACCGCGCCGAGCACGGCCCCGAGCGGCCAGCACACCGCGATCCCTACACCGCACGCCCAGTACGCGGCGCGCCTGCGGTCGGCGTCCGTCTCACCGAGGGCGAACACCACCGACTCGTCGTTCATCAGGTGACTGCCGACGACGCGGCGCAGCCCGCGCCCCAGCACGTCACCGACCGCCAGACCGAACGGCAGGTGCCGCGCGTTCACCAGCAGCCCGGCGATCGTCGCCGCGACCGGGCTGCCGCCTGCCGCGACGATGCCGACGAACAGGAACTCCGCAGATCCGGCGAGGACCAGGACCGACAGTGCGACGGGCAACCAGGCGTCCAGGCCCGAACCCACCGCGATGGCGCCGTACGACATGCCGACCAGTGCGTCGGCGAGGCACACCAGCGCGATGTTTCGGAGGACCCGCGAATCGAGTGTTCGCTTCATCGAACGCATGACTTCTATACTGAACACATGGTGCATCGTTCGTCAAGACGAACATCGCGACCAAAATAATGAACGGGTTGTCGGGAAGGGAAACCATGGCAGGGCAATCCCCACTGGGCTACATCGGACCCTCGCTGCGTCGCGAACGCGAACGCTCGGGTATGTCCCTGACCGAAGTCGCCCGCCGCGCCGGGGTTGCGAAATCCACACTGTCCCAACTGGAATCGGGGGGCGGCAACCCGAGCGTCGAAACCCTGTGGGCCCTCTGCGTCGCACTCGACGTGCAGATGTCGCAACTGTTGGACCCGCCGCGGCCGCGCGTGCAGGTCATCCGGGCCGACGAAGGACCGGAACTGACATCCGACCGGTCCGACTACCGCGCCACCCTCGTCGCGTCCTGCCCGCCGTCCGCGCGCCGGGATCTATACCGCCTCGCCGTCGAACCCGGCCCCGCCCGGGAGTCCGAACCGCACATGCCCGGGGTGGTCGAACACGTCATCCTCAGTGCCGGGCGCGCCCTCGTCGGCGTCGCGGGCGATCCGGTCGAACTCGGACCCGGCGACTACATCGCCTACCCCGGCGATGTCGCACATGTGTTCGAAGCGCTGGAGCCGGGCACCCGCGCCGTCCTGGTGTCCGAACACAACTGAGGACATTCGGCGAAATTTCTCCGCCCAGGGTGTCGATTCGGAAGGGTGACGTTCGTATAGGAGGTGAGAGCCGGCCACATCCGCAGTCGCCGGCTGTCCGATCCGAGGAGGAACCCGAGATGACCCAGTACCTGTTGAGCGTGTACCAGCCCGACGGACCCGCTCCCGACCCCGACGTCCTCGCGAAGATCGGCGACGACCTCGACGCCCTCAACCAGGAGATGGTGTCCGCGGGCGCGTGGGTGTTCAGCGGGGGACTGTGCGCCCCCACCACGGCGACCGTGCTGCGGGCCCAGGGCGAGGACGTGCTCCTCACCGACGGCCCCTACACCGAAGGCAAGGAACATCTCGGCGGATTCACCATCGTCGAGGCGCCCGACCTGGACGCCGCCCTCGAATGGGGTCGCAAACTCACCCGGGCGACGACCCTCCCGATCGAGGTCCGGCCGTTCGTACACCACGGTGGAGCCGGCGACTGACGTGATCGCGTCCGCCGACATCGAACGGGTGTTCCGTGAGGAACACGGCCGCGCGGTGTCCGTCCTGGTCGGGGTGTTCGGCGACCTCGACATCGCCGAGGACGCCGTCCAGGACGCGTTCACCGAGGCGGTGCGGCGCTGGCCCTCGTCCGGGCTGCCACCGAGCCCGGCCGGATGGATCATCACCACCGCCCGGCGCCGCACGATCGATCGGCTCCGGCGCGAGGCCACCCGGCACGACCGCCACGCGCAGGCCGCCCTGTTGCTCGCCCGCGACGAACCGGTGGAGGAGGGCGTCGTGCACGACGACCGGCTACGCCTGATCTTCACGTGCTGCCACCCGGCGCTCGCCCCCGCCGCCCAGGTCGCGCTGACCCTCCGCCTCCTGGGCGGGCTCGGCACCGCGGAGATCGCGCGCGCATTCCTGGTCCCCGAACCGACCATGGCGCAGCGCCTCGTCCGGGCCAAGGGGAAGATCCGGGACGCCCGGATCCCGTACCGGGTGCCGAGCGAGACCGATCTGCCGGACCGCCTCCGCGCCGTCCTGGCCGTCGTCTATCTGATCTTCAACGAGGGTTACACGGCCAGTTCCGGGGACCGGCTGACGCGGGCGGACCTGTGCGCCGAGGCCATCCGCCTCGGCCGGGTCCTGGCCGCGCTGATGCCCGACGAACCGGAGGTCACCGGGCTGCTCGCGTTGATGGTGCTGATCGAGTCGCGGCGAGACGCCCGCACCGACGGCGACGGCCGGCTCGTGCTCCTGCCCGATCAGGACCGCAGTCGGTGGGATCGTGACCTCGTCGCCGAGGGGCAGTCGCTGGTGCGGGAATGCCTGCGACGGAACACCCCCGGGCAGTATCAGATTCAGGCCGCGATCAACGCCGTCCACAGCGACGCGGAGACGGCCGCCGACACCGACTGGTGGCAGATCCTCCAGTTGTACGACCAGCTGATGTCGGTGGCGCCGAGTCCGGTGGTGGCCCTGAACCGGGCGGTCGCCGTCGCCGAGGTCAGGGGACCGGAGCAGGGGTTGGCCCTCGTCGACCAGCTCGACCTCGGCAAATACCACCTGTACCACGCGGTGCGGGCCGATCTGCTCCGCAGACTCGGACGTCCCGACGAGGCGGCACGCGCGTACGAGACGGCGCGCGACCGCACCGAGAACGCTGCCGAGCGGGAATTCCTTCGGGAACAGCGCGATTCGCTCCGGTGACCCGGACTGCCGGTCAGAGACCCAGGCCCGGCGGCAGGCACACCGACCCGAAACACGTTTCCGTGCTCACGGTGACGGGGAGAGGGTCCGCCGTCGCCGGCTTCGCGTATGCGGTCTCCGGGAGCGGCGCCGAACCCCACACCTCGTCACCGGGGCCCGCGTTCTCACTGCAGATCCAGTGGACCAGGTAGTCCCCGTCGGGCACCGCGTCGAACACGAAGTCCCGCGGTCCCGGCCCGATCACCACATTCGATGCGTGGAACACCGCCACGGACTCGGGGTTCACGATGTCATCCGCCGCATGCAGCCCGCCGAGTCCGCACACGATGTCCGCACCGGTGTCGTTCGCGATCGTCGTCGTGACGGTGCTCCCGGCCACGGCGGCGGCCAGGGTCACGTCGGGTGGGTCCGCGGCGACGGGAGCGGCCAGGAACAGGGCGAGGGGGCCTGCGGCGATCAGCGTGACCGCGGCCCGGGGCACGAGTGTCATCAGCGGAACCTTCGTTCTCGGCGGTCTCACTCCGGACGTCACGGTATTGATACCCGCGGTGCGGGCGGATAAACGGCGGCGGGCGACACGTCATGTTCCCCCGGTGGATCATTCGACGGCACCCGCAGGATCGGAGCATTCAGTGTCGGCGGCGTTTGGCGCGGGCGGCGAACTCGTCCAGCACCCGGACCACGTCCTCGGCCTGCCAGATCCGGTTCCGTCGCCCGTCGGTGATCTGGGTGAGGATCCCGGCGTCGACCAGGCGGTCGATCGCGATCTGCGCGTTGGCGCCGGTCACCCCGAGCGTGGATGTGACGAGCTTGTTGTCGACGACCGGTTGGCGAAGGAGCAAGTCCACCAGCCGGTGTACCGCCGCGCCGCGCCGCGCCGTCACTCGGGTGCGCCAGTCGGCTCGAACCGCTTCCAGGTCCTGAACGAGGGTGCGACCGTTGGCGACCGCACCGAACGATGCCTCCGCGATCGACCGGACGATCGGCTCGACGTTCCCGGACCGGTACTCGCCGAGTGCGTCGAAATACTCTGCGGTGTCGTGTAGTAGGCCCGCGGACACCGGAACGGCAACACTGCGGGTGAGCTGTCCGCCGCGCAGCATCGCCTGGATCAGGGCGCGTCCGACACGCCCGTTGCCGTCCGGGAACGGGTGGATGGTTTCGAACTGCGCGTGCGCGATCGCTATCTGCGCGATCACGGGCACATCGACGCGGTTGGCGAAGACGATCAAGTCGTCGATCAGTGCGGGAACCCGGTCATGGTGCGGGGGGACGAACTGCGCGGTGTGGGGTCCGAGGCTTCCGCCGCCGATCCAGACCTGCTGCTGCCGCCATCGACCGGCGATGTTCGGATCGCCGTGTTCGAGCAGCGCGCGATGCATCTGCAGGATCGCCTCGGCGTCGATGGAGTCGGACAACTCCAACGCGGCGTGCATGGCGCGGACGTTTCCGACGATCAGGCGGGCGTTGCGGGAGGCGTGCTCGCCGAGTTCGGCCAGCGCGATCTGCCGCGCCCCGCTGCTGAGGTTCTCGATCTCCGAGCTCGACGCACTCTCGGTGCGGAGCAGAATGGAGGCGAACGGGGCGGTGATGTGGCCGACCTCGACGTCGAAACGGGTGAGCTCGGTCGCCGCGTCCTCCGTCAGCGATTGCAGCTCGCCGCTCAGTGAGATGGATCGGTCCGCGATGAACGCCGGTACTGCCGCACGGTAGGGGCCGGCAGTGAGGCGCCGCTCGCGCCGAGAGCCGTAGTCGCCGGCGGTGCTGACCCACGGATGCTGCTCGTAGGCGACAGGGGGCCACAACAGTCCGCCGTTAACCGATGCCACCCAGTGAACATACCATTGGTTAATAAGTTATCCAATGGTATGGACCCTGGGTAGTGACGGTGTGCAACGCGATAGCGCCGGTTCTACGACTTCGGTTCCGGCGCCCAATCGCGTTCCGCGTGATTCTCGGTGTTCCCGTGTTCGTCACGCGGTGTCCGGCGTCGCCGGGAGGCGGTGATTCGGCGACCGATGATTCCGTGCTGAGGTGCGAACAGGTAGACCAGCGCGAATGCCGCGCCCTGGGACAGCACCACCATGCCGCCGCTGGCCGTGTCGAGGTGATAACTCAGGTACAGGCCGATGACGGCGCAGGCCGCCGAGATCGCCGGGGCGATGACCAGCATCCGGTGGAAGCTGTCGGTCAGCAGGTACGCGGTGGCCCCGGGAATGATCAGCATCGCGACGACCAGGATGACGCCGACGGCCTGCAGGGCCACCACCGCCGTCAGGGCCAGCAGCCCCAGGAGCGCGGCCCCGAGCAGGCGCGGGTTCAGGCCGATCGCGTGGGCGTGGGTGGGGTCGAAGGCGTACAGCGTGAAGTCGCGGCGCTTGACGATCAGTGCGATGAAGACGAAGGCCCCGAGTAGGGCGATCTGGACGAGGTCGGAGCGGCTCACGCCCAGCAGGTTGCCGAAGATGATGTGGTTGAGGTCGGTTTGGCTCGGGGTGACCG
>NZ_JBFUGT010000252.1:0-9798 GCF_056402775.1 Rhodococcus sp. P3_B8 | reverse complement strand
CCCGTCGACGATCCGCTGGCCGACCTGATCAGCCGGTACGCCCGCACCCACGGTCCGTTCACGATCACCGACGCCGCCGCCCGATTCGGGCTCGGTTCCGCGGTGGCCCGCGACGTGCTGCAGCGGCTCGCGCAGGGCAAGCGGGTGGTCGAGGGCGAGTTCCGTCCCGGCGCGACGGGGAGCGAATGGTGCGACGCCGAGGTTCTGCGGCGTCTCCGCAGGCGCTCGCTGGCCGCGGCGCGTCAGGAGGTCGAACCGGTCAGCACCGCGACGCTCGGCCGCTTCCTCCCGGGTTGGCAGCATGTGGGGGGCACGTTGCGCGGCATCGACGGCGTCGCGACCGTGGTGGAACAGCTCGCCGGTGTTCCGGTGCCCGCGTCGGCACTCGAGTCACTGATCCTGCCGTCCCGGGTGGCCGACTACTCCCCCGCCATGCTGGACGAACTCACCTCCACCGGCGAGGTGCTGTGGTCGGGCGCGGGCAGCATCTCCGGGAAGGACGGGTGGGTGTGCCTCCACCCCGCCGACACCGCACCGCTCACACTGACCGCGCCCGCGGAGTCGGACCTGTCCGATATCCAGCGCCGGGTGCTCGACACGTTGTCCGGCGGCGGCGCGTACTTCTTCCGGCAACTCGCGGACACCCTCGAGATGTCCGACGACACCGCACTGGCCACGGCGTTGTGGGATCTGGTGTGGCTGGGCCACATCGGTAACGACACGCTCGCCCCGGTCCGCGCCCTGCTGTCGGACACGTCCAGGACCACCACGAGCCACCGGTCGCCGCGACGACCCCCGCGGGCCCGCGCGTACCGCAGCCTGACGGTTCCGGTGCGCACCGCACCGCCCACGGTCGGGGGTCGGTGGTCGATACTCCCCGCCGCCGAATCCGATGCCACGCTGCGTGCCAGCGCCACCGCCGAACTGCTGCTGGAGCGGTACGGGGTGGTGACGCGTGGGTCCGTGATGACCGAGAACGTGCCCGGCGGATTCGCGCTGATGTACAAGGTCCTGGGAACGTTCGAGGACAACGGCCGCTGCCGGCGCGGACATTTCGTCGAGTCGCTCGGCGGTGCACAGTTCTCCACTCCGCCTGTGGTGGACCGACTCCGCAGCTACGGCGACTCGCTCGAGGGCAGGCACACCACCCTGCCCGCCGTGACTCTCGCCGCCAGCGATCCCGCCAACCCGTACGGGGCGGCTCTCCCCTGGCCGAAACGCGGCGACGATGCGCCCGCGCACCGGCCGGGACGCAAGGCCGGCGGCCTGGTGGTGCTCGTGGAGGGTGAACTGATCCTGTTCGTCGAACGCGGCGGGCGCACGATCCTCACCTTCACCGACGACCCCGGTGTGCTCCGCACCRCGGCGGTCACGCTCGCCGGTGTGGTCAAGCGCGGCGGGATCGACAAGATCGTGGTCGAGAAGGTCGACGGCGACACCATCCACGGCAGCGACTTCGCGCCGATCCTGACCGAGGCCGGTTTCTCGCCCACCCCTCGCGGATTCCGGTTGCGAGCCTGAGATGCCCGAAGGCGACACCGTCTGGCGCACCGCCAACTCGCTTCGCGACGCCCTCGAGGGCAAGGTGCTGACCCGCTGCGACGTGCGCGTCCCCCGGTACGCCACCGTCGACCTGTCCGGCCGGCTCGTCGACGAGGTGGTCAGCCGCGGGAAGCACCTCCTCATCCGGGTCGGCGACTACTCGATCCACACGCATCTGAAGATGGAAGGCGCGTGGCACATCTACGCGCCGGACACGAAGTGGCGGCGTCCCACTCACCAGGCCCGGATCGTGCTCGCCACCGAAGACAGGGTGGCGGTCGGATTCTCGCTGGGCATCACCGAGATCCTGGAGCGTGACGACGAAGAGTCCGCGGTCGGCCACCTCGGCCCCGACCTGCTGGGACCGGACTGGGACGCCGACACGGCGATCCGCAATCTCCGGGCGGCCGGCGACCAGCCCATCGGTCTCGCCCTGGTCGATCAGCGCAACCTGGCCGGTCTCGGCAACGTATACCGCAACGAAGTGTGCTTCCTCCGCGGCGTCCACCCCTACACCCCGTCGAGCGAGGTGGCCGACCTGCCCGCGCTGGTCACGCTCGCGCATCGGATGATTCACATCGACAAGAACAACTCGGTCCGCCATCGGCCGTGGGTGTACGGGCGGGCCGGAAAACGTTGCCGCCGTTGCGGGACGGTGATCGAAGGCCACGACCTCGGTCAGCAGCAGATCTTCTTCTGCACGTACTGCCAGCCCCCGGTGGTGGGCTAGCGAAGGACCGTGGTCGGCGGCCCGAGCGGCGGCGGCCTGCGAGTCCGTCTGCGGCCGAGCAACCACGCGGCACCGTCCGGCACCCACAGCACCGCGGCCGTGGCGATCGTCAGCAGATACGTCGGCGCGATGACGGGCAGGAGGATGCACCCGAGTAGCGCGACGGGAAAGTCTCTGCGCCACAACAGCGACAGCACGACCGGAACCACGAGAAAGAGCGCGGCCAGGCCGAAGTGCGAGGTCGCCGTCGCCCAAGGCACGCCCACCACCCAGCACAACATTCCGAGTACCTGGTGCGCGATGAGGAGGAACCGGGCGACGTCGGTGAACGTCCAGAACMGGCCGACCTCGACGCCGACCCAGAAGATGCGGCTGCGGAACGGTCCGACGCCCTCGTCGAGCAGGGCGAGCCGGAACAGTTCGTCCGCGCGCCGGCGCAGCGTGTTTCCCTCCGGTCCCTGTGCACTCGCACGTTTGCAGAGGTCGTCGTGCATGATCGCGGGAAGTAGTTGCCGCCCGTACGGGGTGAGCAGGCCCTGCAGCGGCGCGGGGATCGATGCCAGATCCGTGCGGAGAAGGCACGGCATGGGGGCGCAGCCGGGCACCGTCACCACCGTGTCGCCGTGGACGTAGACGAACTCGCCGACGAGTTGGAAGAACTTGCGGTCGAGTACCCGAAGCTCGGGTTGCGGGCGAGTCGGATCGTCCACGGATACCTGGAACGGCATGCGCACCTCACTCGTGGCCGGCCTTGTTTGCCTCCACCACCAGAGTGACGCAATGAGCGACGAATTGCTCGCGCGACGCGGCAACAGTTCCATCGAGATATCCGATGAACAGCGTCGTGAGCGCGCCCACCACACCGACCGCGACGAGCTGCTTCTCCACCTCGTCGTCGACGGCGGACAGCTGGTCGTGCACGAGTGCGACGAAGCCGGGCATCAGGTCGATGCCGCGCCTGCTCAGCGCGGGTTCGGACAACGGTGCGAGCAGCAGCACGCGGCCCATGGCGGGATCGTCGACCATGAGTTTCACGAATGCATCCACGGCTGCCTCGGCGCGCTGCCGCGCGGTCTCGGTGGACGCGACGGCCTCCACAAGGGCGGCCTGCGCCTCGTCGCCCACCGCGGTGTAGACCGAGCGCACGAACTCGTCCCGGTCCTGGAACGACTCGTAGAAGTACCGTTCGGTCAGCGAGGCGGCGCGGCAGACCGCGCGCACGTTCACCGCGGGCCCGTCCGGGGCGCCGAGCAGCGCGATGCCCGCGCGGAGTAGCGAATTCCGCCGTACTTCCCGCCGGTCCTCCAGCGTCATTCTTCTCGCTCCGATCCTTGACTACGCACGTTGTCAGATCCTAGTCTGACAACGTGCGTAGTCACTTGAATGCGGACGGTACGCCCGTCCCGGCCTCCGCTCCCGTCCCCCTCGGCCCCGACTCGTTGACCTGGAAGTATTTCGGCGACTGGCGCGGAATGCTGCAGGGCGTCTGGGCCGGGTCGATGCAGAACATGCATCCCGGACTCGGCGCGGGCGTCGAGGAACACTCCCGTTTCTTCGACGAGCGCTGGGAGCGGCTCTACCGGTCGCTGTACCCGATCGGCGGTGTCGTCTTCGACGGCGACCGCGCCCAGCAGACGGCGGAACAGGTGCGTGGCTACCACGACACCATCAAGGGAATCGACAAACACGGCCGCAGGTACCACGCCCTGGACCCCGACACGTTCTACTGGGCGCACGCCACCTTCTTCATGGGCACCATCCTCACCGGCGACCACTTCATGGGTGGCCTCACCGAAGACCAGAAGCGCCGGCTGTTCACCGAGCACATCCAGTGGTACCGCCTGTACGGAATGAGCATGCGCCCCGTCCCGGAAACCTGGGAGGCGTTCCAGGAGTACTGGGATCACATGTGCCGCAACGTCCTCGAGGACAACAAGGCCACCCGCGACGTCCTCGACCTGTCCGGTCTCGGCGTTCCCCCGTTCCTGTCGTGGCTACCCGACCCGATCTGGGCGATCCTCCGCATCCCGGTGGCGAAGGGTTTCGTGTGGCTGACGGTCGGCATGTACGACCAACCGGTCCGCGACCTCCTCGGCTACCGCTGGACCACACGCGACGAGCGCCTGCACACCCTCGCCGGCCGCGCCGTGGGCGCCRTCTTCCGGCTCGTGCCCTGGCGCTACCGCTACCACCCGCGCGCCCGCGCAGGCTGGGACCGCGAGACCGGACGCGCCCCCGCGCACGCTCCGCTCGTCCACACACCCCGACGCAATCTTCCACCGCTCGGCAGGCGCGACGACCCCCAGCACTACAGCCCGAAGGTCTGAGTTCCCAGGGAGCTCACAGACAACGCCCACACCGCTCACGGGTTCCGGGACGATGCTCGGTCACATGGAATACATCGCTGTCGCAGCCCTCGTCGTCATGGCTCTGTCGGGAGTCGTCGCCACCCACGCCCCGAAATCGCTCGTCCACACCCGCTGACCGACGAGATCGTGGAATGCTCGGAGGATGGACTGGGACCTTCCGAGGCTCTTGAATCGCCCGCCGCTGATCGGCGACGAACCGCTGTCGCCCGACCACGCGGCGAGCCGCATCAGCGCCTACATCTACGGCAACATCCTGGTGCTCGCCGCGCTCATCCCGGTGACCAAATCCCAGGAGACCCTGGGCATCGCCATCGTCCTCGGTGCCGCCCTGTCCACGTTTCTCGCCCACGTGTTCGCCGAGTCGGTAGGCCAGTCGCTCCGCCTGGGCAGAACACTGTCCAGCACCGAACGCCTACGGGAACTCCGGGACAGTGTCCCCGTCCTGACGTCCGCCGTGGTGCCTTCCGTGATCCTCGGCACGGCCCTGCTGGGCTGGCTGGAGCCGAGAACCGCGCAATTGACCGCCGAGATCGTGATGATCGCCCGTATCGGCTCGATCAGTTACGTGATCAGCCGTCTCCGCCGCGAAAGAGTCACGAGCGGCACGCACCTCGCCGCGTTCGGCCTCGCCGTGATCGCGACGATCATCGTGGTCATCAAGGTATTTCTGACACACTGACCGGTGGTTCGAGCAGTTCGACCCGCGACTCGGGCGCCGCCGCCCGCAACGCGTCGGCCGACAGGTCGTCCGGCTGGGCCTGCGACTGCACCTCCGCCTCCACCCGCGCCTGATACGTCTTCACCTCGCGGTCGACGGCGTCGGCGTCCCAGCCGAGGACGGGGGCCACCAGTTGCGCCACCTGCTCGGCGCAGTTCACACCCCGATGCGAGTACTCGATGGCGATGCGCGTGCGCCGGGCGAGGATGTCGTCGAGATGCAGGGCGCCCTCGGCCGCCGCCGCATACACGACCTCGACCTGCAGGTAGGCCGGTGCGTCCGTAATGGGCTGGAGTAGTTCCGGCTTCCCGCTCGCCTGGTCGAGCACCTCGTCGATCAGCGAACCGTACCGGTCCAGTAGATGCTTCACGCGGTACGGGTGCAGGCCGTACATCTCCCCGAGATGGACGATCTGATTGACGAGCGCGAAATAGCCGTCCGCACCGACGAGCGGCACCTTCTCCGTGATGGACGGTGCCATCCGCGCGGGAATGTCTTCGGCGGCGAGATCCACGGCGTCCTCGGCCATCACCCGGTAGGTGGTGTACTTGCCGCCCGCGATGGCGACGAGACCCGGCGCCACRCGCGCGACGGCGTGTTCCCGCGAGAGTTTCGACGTCTCGTCGCTCTCCCCCGCGAGCAGCGGGCGCAGACCCGCGTACACACCGTCGATGTCGTCGTGGGTCAGCGACGTCACCAGCACCTTGTTGACGTGACCGAGGATGTAGTCGATGTCGGCCTTGGTGGCCGCCGGGTGCGCGAGGTCGAGATTCCAGTCCGTGTCGGTGGTGCCGATGATCCAGTGGCTGCCCCACGGGATCACGAACAGCACCGACTTCTCGGTGCGGAGGATGATCGCGGCGTCACTCACGATCCGATCGCGCGGCACCACGATGTGGACGCCCTTCGACGCGCGGACGCGGAACCGGCCGCGTTGCCGCGACAACGCCTGGATCTCGTCGGTCCACACCCCGGTGGCGTTGATGACGACGTGCGCCTTCACGTCCGCGGTGCGGCCGTCCTCGMAGTCCCGGACGCGCACTCCGGAGACCCGGTCCGCCTCCCGGAGGAATCCGACCACCTGTGTGGACGTGCGGACGACCGCGCCGTAGTGAGCGGCGGTGCGGGCGACGGTCATGGTATGGCGGGCGTCGTCGACCACGGTGTCGTAGTACTGGATGCCGCCGGTCAGCGAGTTGCGCTTGAGTCCCGGCGCCATCCGCAGCGCACCCGCGCGCGTCAGATGCTTCTGCGCCGGAACCGATTTGGCGCCGCCCATGCGGTCGTAGAGGAAGATGCCCGCCGCCATGTAGGGGCGCTCCCACACGCGGTGGGTGATCGGGAACAGGAACTTGAGCGGCTTCACCAGGTGCGGCGCGAGGGTGGTCAGCGACAGTTCACGTTCCCGAAGAGCCTCCCGGACCAGCCCGAACTCGAGCTGCTCGAGATAGCGCAGACCGCCGTGGAACATCTTCGACGAGCGACTCGACGTCCCGGATGCGTAGTCGCGTGCCTCCACCAACGCCACCTTCAGCCCGCGGGTGGCCGCGTCGAGCGCCGCACCGGCTCCGACCACACCACCGCCGATCACGACGACGTCGAACTGTTCGGTCTGCAGCTTGTCCCATGCGGCATCACGCTGCCGGGGACCGAGGAACTGCACACCTGGCTGACTACTCAACTCGGGCTCCTGTGAGATGACGACGGATTCTCTGCCAGGCTAGTAGCTTCATGCGTGTGATTCAGTACATCGCCGCGATAGACCAGGGCACCACCTCCAGCCGCTGCATGATCTTCGATCACGACGGCGCCGTGGTCAGCGTCGCCCAGAAGGAACACGAGCAGTTCTTTCCGCGCGCAGGCTGGGTGGAGCACGACCCGAAACAGCTGTGGATCAACACCCGCGAAGTGGTGGCGTCCGCGCTCGCGAAGGCCGATCTCACCAAACGCGACATCGCCGCGATCGGCATCACCAATCAGCGGGAGACGGCGGTCGTGTGGGACCGCAACACCGGAGAACCCGTGTACAACGCCATCGTCTGGCAGGACACGCGCACCGACGAACTGTGCACGGAACTCGGCGGCGACGAGGGCCCCGGCCGGTACCAGAAGCGCACCGGGCTGCCGCTGTCCACGTATTTCTCGGGGCCGAAGGTCCGGTGGATTCTGGACAACGTCGACGGCGCCCGGGAGAAGGCGGACGCGGGTGAGCTCTGCTTCGGCACGATCGACAGCTGGATTCTGTGGCACATCACCGAGGGCACCCACGTGACGGATGTCACCAATGCCTCCCGCACCCTGCTGATGAATCTCGAGACCCTCGACTGGGATCCGGGGATCTGCGCCGATTTCGGTATCCCGATGTCGATGCTGCCCGAGATCCGCAGCTCCTCCGAGGTCTACGGCGTCGGACGCCCTCACGGGACGCTGCCCGGTGTGCCGGTGGCCGGAATCCTCGGCGATCAGCAGGCCGCCACGTTCGGTCAGGCCTGCCTGTCGGAGGGCGAAGCGAAGAACACGTACGGAACGGGGAACTTCCTGCTGCTCAACACGGGGACCACTCCCGTGCACAGCAAGCACGGCCTCCTCACCACCGTCTGCTACAAGATCGGTGACGCGCCGGCCGTCTACGCGCTCGAGGGATCCGTGGCCGTCACCGGCTCACTGGTGCAGTGGTTGCGCGACAACCTGGGAATCATCGAGTCCGCCAAGGACATCGAAGATCTGGCCAAGTCGGTCGACGACAACGGGGGCGCCTACTTCGTGCCCGCGTTCTCCGGATTGTTCGCTCCGCGCTGGCGGCCCGACGCCCGCGGGGCCATCGTCGGGCTCACCCGGTTTGTGAACAAGGGCCACCTCGCCAGGGCCGCCCTCGAGGCCACCGCATATCAGACCCGCGAGGTGATCGAGGCGATGCGCGCCGATTCGGGCGTCGAACTCGCCTCCCTCAAGGTGGACGGTGGCATGGTCGTCAACGAGACCCTCATGCAGTTCCAGTCCGACATTCTCGCCGTGCCCGTCATCCGTCCCGTCGTCAACGAGACGACGGCGCTGGGCGCCGCGTACGCCGCGGGGCTGGCCGTCGGTTTCTGGGAGAGCGAGGACGACATCCGCGCGAACTGGGCCGTGGACAAGACGTGGGAACCCGCGATGGACGAGGCCGAGTCCACCCGGCTCTACGCCGAGTGGAACAAGGCGGTCGAACGGACCTACGACTGGGCGTGAGCGGTGTACGCGTCGCCGAGTCTCGCCACCGCACCCGCCAGCACGTCCTCCGAGCAGGTCGCGAAGCACAGCCGCACAGCGCTCCGGTGCTCCGCGGCGACGCCGAAAGCCGATCCGGGGACGAAGGCGACGCCGTGGTCCACGGCGGTCTGCAGCAGTGCCGCCGTGTCGAGATCCGCGTCCGTGAACTCGGTCCAGCAGAACATCCCGCCCGCCGCCGAGGACACGCGGACGCGGTCGCCGAACGTCGAGGTGACGCCGTCCGCGAGCGCCCGGGCCCGGGACCCGTAGCGGGCCCGCAGCGTCTCCAGGTGCAGGTCCAGCCACGGCTCGTCCGACAGCAGTCCGGCGGCAATCTGGTGCGTCAGCGACGACCCGCAGAGGTCCGCGCCCTGCTTGAGCAGCTCGACGGCCTCGCACACCCGCCGGTCGCCGTGAAGCCACCCGACCCGCAGCGCCGGCGCCAGGATCTTCGACGCGCTGGACAGCCGGATCACCCGGTCCGACAACGCCGCGACGGGCGCGGGCGGTGGTCCGTCGAAGAAGAGTTCGCCGTACGGGTCGTCCTCGATCACCCAGAACCCGTAGCGGTCGGCCAGTGCGGCCAGGTGTTCCCGGCGGCCRGGCGTCAGGACGACGCCGCGAGGGTTGTGGAAGTTGCTCACCGTGTGGACCACGGCAGGCCGCAGTCCGTCCTCGAGCATGCCCTGCAGGGCGGCGGTGTCCATCCCGTCGGCGTCGAGTGCGACGGACCGGACGTCGGCTTCGGCGGCCCGGAACACCTGGAGCGCTCCGGTGTAGGCGGGTTCCTCGACGATCACGACGTCGCCGGGATCGAGCAGCACCTGCGCGAGCAGGCTCAGGGCCTGCTGCGAGCCGTGGGTGACGACGACGTCGGCGGCGCCCAGCGGCCGGCCGATCTTGGCACCCTCCCGTGCGGCGAGCACGTCGCGGAGCCGGCGCAGCCCGGTGGTCTCTCCGTACTGGACGGACGCCGGATCCGTGAGCGCGAGTTCGGCTTCCTTCCGGATCCGTTCCCGCGGAATGAATTCGGGGTCGGGAAGCCCGCCTGCGAGGCTGACCACGTCGGGCCGGGCGGTGAGGGTGAGAAGGTCACGGATGGCGGAGCTGTGCAGACCATCCATGCGGCGGGCAAGTGATTGCGGCATGTCGACTCCCAGGAGGCACGTCAAAGCAGGGATCAGGTGAGGAAC
>NZ_JBFUGT010000251.1:0-9842 GCF_056402775.1 Rhodococcus sp. P3_B8 | reverse complement strand
GTGGCGCGGTGGGAGGGCCCCAAGGTCGCGAAGGGTGTCGCTCGCTGGCGCAGCGCGGCTCTCGCCGCCGCCAAGCAGTCCCGGCGGCCGATCGTCCCCGAGGTGTCGGAACTGCACCGCACCGCCGGAATGCTCGCCGTCGTCCGTGAGGTGGTCGGCCGGGGCGGTGTCGTCGCCGTGCTGCACGAGGCGGCCACCCAGGGCCTCGCCGAGCTTCCGCTGCGCTCGGCGGCCGAGATCGTGCTCGTCGTCGGCCCCGAGGGCGGAATCTCCGAGGAGGAGATCGCCGCACTGACGGACGCAGGCGCCGTCCCGGTGCTGCTCGGCCCGCACGTTCTGCGGACCTCGACCGCCGCGGCCGTCGCGCTGGGCGCCATCGGAGTCCTCACGGACCGCTGGGGCGCGGCCCCGCTAGCCTGACTGTCCGTGGACCGCATTCGCATCGCCTACGGAACCGAACCGCAGCAGTTCGGGCACTTCTACCCGCCCGAGGAGCCCGTGGCCGCCGCGGTCCCGGTGGTGATGGTCGTCCACGGCGGCTTCTGGAGCGGGAAGTACCACCTGAACCTGGGCACGAGCTTCGCGGTCGACCTCGCCCGCCACGGCGTCGCCGTCTGGAACATCGAATACCGCAGGCTCGGTGCGGGCGGCCGGTGGGACGAGATGTCCGCCGACGTCGTCGCCGCGCTCGACGCGATCGCCGGTCCGGTCGCCGAGCAGTCGCCCGTCCCGTTCGACCTGTCGAAGGTCCGGGTCGTCGGCCACTCGGCCGGCGGACAGCTCGCGGTGTGGCTCGCCGGGGAGAAGCGGACGGCCGTCCGGCCGGAGCGGGTCGTCTCCCAGGCAGGCGCCCTCGACCTCGCGTCCGCGGGCGAGCGGGGCCGGCGGATCGGCTACATCGAGGATCTCCTGGGAGTCCCCTTCGACGAAGACCCCGACCGGTACCGCGCCGCGTCCCCACTGCACCGCATCCCCACCGGGGTGCCGGTGGTGTGCGTCCACGGCACGGAGGACGCGCAGGTTCCGGCGAAGGTGAGTGTGCGGTACAGCGAGGCCGCGCGGGCGGCCGGGGATCCGGTCGCGCTGCATGTCGTCGACGGCGAAGACCACTACGCCTTCCTGAATCCCGAGACCGACTGCTGGAAGATCTCGCGGGACGCCCTACTGTCCGACGCCGGCGAGTTCTGAACCGCGGTCGCCGGATTCGGGCGTCACCGGGCGTCCGGGCAGGACGAGGGCCACGATCACGGCCCCGATTCCCTGGCCGTTCCCGTCCAGGAGTGCCGGGAGGTGCTCGGCGCGGGTGACCGATCGGTGACCGGTTCCGCATGCTGTGTGTCGTTCGCCCGCCGCGAACTCGACGAGCAGCGCATCCAGATCTCCTCGGGGTGGTGTGCAACCGGGACGTGCGGGTCGTCGAGCGGGTCAGCGTTCCCGGGTGTTCTCGTCGTACCTCTCGCGGAATCGACGACGATCACCCTGCTGGACCAGGCGAATTCCGGCGAAGTGCAGGATTCGGGGGCATCGTGCGCGGTCGCGTACCTCGCGGTGCTCGGGCCGACGCCGGCCGGCGGGGCGCGCGTCGTGGACGAGGCGCGGCACCGGTTGCGCGAGCATCAGGACGTCCCGAAGCGGTGACGGCGTCGCGTAATCGGGTGGGCGCCGTGACCTGCGAGCGATAGACTTCCCTCATCACGACGACCGTCGTGACCGCCCAGGAACCGGGAAGAAGGCCATATTCCTCACGTGAGCGAACAAGACCAGAACGGCGAGACGTTCGGCGCCACGCGTCCGGCGGAACGCACCGTGCGTTCGAGTATCGATCTCCCACCCGAAACGGTCCCGCCTCTCCTCGGTTCTTCCGACGAGAATCTGCGCGCTCTCGAACGGGTCCTGGACGCAGACATCCATGTACGCGGCAACGCCGTCACACTGACGGGACGGCCCGGCGACGTCGCGCTCGCCGAACGGGTCATCGCGGAACTGGGCTCCATTGTCGGTCGCGGGCAACCGCTGACCCCCGACGCGGTGCGTCGCACGGTCGGCATGCTCACGCAGGGGCTGAGCGATTCGCCCGCCGAGGTCCTGACCCTCGACATCCTGTCGCGGCGCGGCAAGACGATCCGGCCGAAGACGCTGAACCAGAAGCGCTACGTTGACGCGATCGACGCCAACACCATCGTGTTCGGCATCGGGCCCGCCGGTACCGGCAAGACCTACCTCGCCATGGCGAAGGCGGTGCAGGCCCTGCAGACCAAGCAGGTGTCGCGGATCATCCTCACCCGTCCCGCGGTCGAGGCGGGGGAGCGGCTCGGGTTCCTGCCCGGCACGCTGCACGAGAAGATCGATCCGTACCTGCGCCCGCTGCACGACGCGCTCCACGACATGATGGACCCCGAGGCCATCCCGAAGCTGATGCAGTCGGGTGTCATCGAGGTGGCGCCGCTGGCGTACATGCGTGGCCGCACGCTCAACGACGCGTTCATCATCCTCGACGAGGCGCAGAACACCACCGCCGAGCAGATGAAGATGTTCCTCACCCGGCTGGGCTTCGGCTCCAAGGTCGTGGTCACCGGCGACGTCACGCAGGTGGACCTGCCGGGCGGTGCCCGGTCCGGGCTCCGCGCGGCCACCGAGATCCTCGGTGACATCGACGACATCTACTTCGCCGAACTCAACAGCAGCGACGTGGTCCGGCACCGGCTGGTGTCCGACATCGTCGACGCGTACGAGCGTTTCGAGGCGGACCGGGACGGCAAGGTCGAGCTCGGGAACCGCGCACAGCGGAGAGCGGCGCACTCGCGTTCTCCACGACGGTAGGGTGAGTGTCGCCGGAACCAGGAGGAAGCGACACACATGAGCATCGAAGTCTCGAACGAATCGGGCATAGACGTCTCCGAAGAGGAGCTGATCAGCGTTGCCCGCTTCGTGATCGCGAGGATGGACGTGCACCCCGCGGCCGAGTTGTCGATGGTCCTCGTGGACTCGGCCACCATGGCCGACCTCCACATGCGGTGGATGGACCTGCCCGGTCCCACCGACGTGATGTCGTTCCCGATGGACGAGCTCGAGCCCGGCGGTCGCCCGGACTCGCCCGAGCCCGGCCCGTCGATGCTCGGTGACATCGTGCTGTGCCCGTCCTTCGCCGCGGACCAGGCCGACAAGGCCGGTCACCCGCTCGCTCACGAACTCGCTCTGCTCACCGTGCACGGTGTGCTCCACCTCCTCGGCTACGACCACGCCGAACCGGAGGAGGAGAAGGAGATGTTCGGCCTGCAGAACCAGTTGCTCGAAGATTGGTACGAGGATCTTCGCAGGGCCGAACGCGACGCCGCACTCGCTGCCCGGGATCAGAAGCTGCTCGGCAAGGCCGGCTTCTTCGACTCACCGGACCAGTAACCGCCACGTGAAGGGTCTTCTGTGAGTAGCGCCATCGCGCTGATCGTCCTCGCGATCGTCCTCGTCCCGCTCGGTGGTGTCTTCGCCGCCGTAGATTCCGCACTCAACACGATCTCGTCCGCGCGCATCGAGGAGATGGCGAAGGAGGATCGCCCCGGAGCCACCCGCGTGCTCCGCATCCTGTCGGATCGCCCGCGTTACGTGAATCTCATGGTGCTGCTGCGCATCCTGTGCGAGATCACGGCCACGGTGGTGCTCGTCGGTGGCCTGTCCGATCTCCTCGAGCCCGTGTGGGCGCTCACGTTCACCGCGATCATCATGGTGCTCGTCGACTACGTGGTGATCGGGGTCGGCCCCCGGACGCTCGGTCGCCAGCACGCCTACTCGATCGCGTTGATCACGTCGTTTCCCCTGCAGGTCATCGGAACTCTGCTCGGTCCGATCAGCCGCCTCCTGATCCTGATCGGTAACGCGATCACCCCGGGTAAGGGATTTCGCAACGGCCCCTTCGCCTCCGAGATCGAACTGCGCGAACTCGTCGACATGGCGCAGGAGCGCGGCGTGGTGGCCGACGAGGAACGCCGGATGATCCAGTCGGTGTTCGAACTCGGCGACACGTCCGCCCGCGAGGTGATGGTGCCGCGCACCGAGATGGTGTGGATCGAGAGCGACAAGAGCGCCGGACAGGCGACGTCGCTGGCTGTCCGCAGCGGACATTCGCGGATCCCCGTGATCGGGGAGAACGTCGACGACGTGCTCGGTGTGGTGTACCTCAAGGATCTCGTGCAGGAGACGTACCACTCGCGCGACGGCGGACGCAGCGTCCGCGTCGCCGACGTGATGCGGCCCGCCGTGTTCGTGCCCGATTCCAAGCCCCTCGACAGCCTGCTCGCCGAGATGCAGCGCGACCGCAACCACATGGCCGTGCTGGTCGACGAATACGGCGGAATCGCCGGGCTCGTCACCATCGAGGACGTCATCGAGGAGATCGTCGGTGAGATCGCCGACGAGTACGACCAGGACGAGACACCGCCCGTCGAGGATCTCGGCGACGGCATGTACCGGGTCTCCGCGCGTCTGCYGATCGAGGATCTCGGCGAACTGTTCGGCATCGAGGTCGAGAACGACGAGGTCGAAACAGTCGGCGGGCTCATCGGTTACGAGCTCGGCAGGGTGCCGCTCCCGGGGTCGGAGGTCGTCTCGCACGGTCTCGTCCTGCGCGGCGAGGGCTCACCCGACGTGCGCGGGCGGGTGCGCATCAGCACGGTCTTCGTGCAACGCGCCCCCATCGACGAGGACGACAGTGGCGACGGCGACCGGGAGGACGGCGATGACTGAACTGGGCGACGAAGACGCCAAACTGGTCGTGCTCGCGCGAGGAGCGTTCGGCCGCACCGGAAGTGGTCAGGGCGCGGCCGTCCGCGATCTCGACGGCCGCACCTACTCGGCGGGCGCGGTCGCGCTGGCGGCGCTGTCGCTGACCGCGCTGCAGGCTGCTGTCGCGGCGGCGGTGTCGAGTGGCGCCGAGGGATTCGAGGCCGCAGTCGTGATCGGCGGCGACCCGGAAGACCCGGGCATCGCCGCCCTACACGAAGTCAGTGCGCAGGCGGCCGTCGTCTTCGCGCGAACCGATGGATCCGTGATCGAGGAGCAACATGAGTAAAACCGAATTCCGTTCCGGATTCGTCTGTTTCGTCGGACGGCCCAACACGGGCAAATCCACGCTGACCAACGCGCTGGTGGGCAGCAAGATCGCGATCACGTCCTCGCGTCCGCAGACCACCCGCCACACCATCCGCGGCATCGTGCACCGCGACCACGCGCAGCTGATCCTCGTCGACACCCCGGGGCTGCACCGCCCCCGGACGCTCCTCGGCCAGCGCCTCAACGACCTCGTGCGCGACACCTACTCCGAGGTCGACGTGATCTGCCTGTGCATCCCGGCGGACGAGAAGATCGGCCCCGGCGATCGGTGGATCGTGCAGCAGGTCCGTCAGATCGCGCCGAAGACCACGCTCATCGGCATCGTCACGAAGATCGACAAGGTCAGCAAGGACATGGTCGGGCAGCAGTTGCTGGCCGTGTCCAAGCTCCTCGGTCCCGAGGCGGATGTCGTGCCCGTCTCCGCCGCCTCCGGTGAGCAGGTAGAGGTGCTCGTCGACGTCCTCGCGTCGAAGATGGAGGAGGGCCCGGCGTTCTACCCGGACGGCGAGCTCACCGACGAGCCCGAAGAGACGCTGATGGCCGAACTCATCCGCGAGGCCGCACTCGAGGGGCTCGGCGACGAACTGCCGCACTCCCTGGCCGTGGTCATCGAAGAGATCATCCCCCGCGAGGGACGCACCGAGAAGCAGGGCGAACTGCTCGACGTCCACGCCCTGCTCTACGTCGAACGCCCGTCCCAGAAGGGCATCGTGATCGGCAAGGGCGGCGCCCGCCTCCGCGAAGTGGGGACCAAGGCCCGGCTGCAGATCGAGAAGCTGCTCGGCACCAAGATCTTCCTCGAACTGCACGTCAAGGTGGCCAAGGACTGGCAGCGTGACCCGAAACAGCTGGGCCGCCTGGGGTTCTAGGCGGCTGCGCCACCCGTGCGTGGTGAACGAGTCCAGAGGCTCGTCAACCACTCACGGGGCGGCGGCCCTCAGAAGGAGGAGCACCGACGTCGCGAAGTCGTGATCGCCGTCGCTTCCGGTCGCGAGTCTCCTGAGCTGCAGGCCGGCGATGGTCGCGACGATGGTCGGTGCGACGGACGCGGCGTCCGGGACGCCGAGGGCGGTGAGGATCGTCACCGTCAAATCGTCGTACGCGGAGAAACATTCGGCCGCGGCCTGACGCAGCTCGTGGTCGCGTCCCGCCTGGATGTACAGCTCGAACGGGGCGATCCGCTCGGCGGAGAACGCCAGGTCCTTCGCGACCTTCCCGGTGAGCGCCGCGGCRTCCTCGAGGCTCAGTCCCTTGTCCCGGTACCCCTCCGCCAGCTCCGACAGCCGCTGCGTCTCCTCCGTCACGAACCCGGACAGCGCGGCGCGCAACAGGTCCGTCTGCGTGGGGAAGTGGTACGTGATGGAGCCGAGCGACACGCCGGCCTGCGCGGCGATCCGCCGATTGGTCACGCCGGGAATGCCTTCCGTGCCGACGATGTGCAGCGCCGCCGCGAGGATGCGGTCACGAACGTCCGTCGAAGCCACCGGTCACCACCATTTCTCGGGACGTTCCAGGTCCCACCGCAACACCGACTCCAGCTGAGCCGCAACCGACACCAGCAGCGGCTCGGCGCCCTCGTGTCCCATCAGCTGGGCTCCGGTCGGCAGGTTGCCGGACGTGAACCCGGCCGGCACGTTCACGCTGGGCCAGCCCAGCACGTTCCACGGCCACGCGTACGGGCAGACCGCGGTGATCACCTTGTCCGTGGCCCACGAGCTGATGCCGTCGATCCCCTCGACCCTCGGTGGGGGAGTCGCGGTGGTCGGGGCGAGGACGAGGTCGTACTTGTCGAAGATCGCCCCCACCCGTCGCTGCATCCTCGGCTCGGCGGCGCGGGCGGCGCGTAGCGGTGCCCCACGCAACAGTCGCCCGGTCCGGGCGTTGCCCTTCGTGCGGGGGTCGACGAGTGACGGGTCCGGGACCTTCCGCACCCAGTCGTCGATGCCGACCATCGACCGCGGGAGGAAGCCGAGCCCGAACATGATCCCGTAGTCGGGGTCGTCCACCACGACGCGATGCCCGAGCTTGCGCAGCGCCTCGGCGATCCGTGCGACGCCCTGGCGGACTTCGGGATGCAGCGCGGTGGGGGTCGCGGTGAACGGGATCCGCAGCGACAGCGCGATCCGCAGCGGTCCGGGGTCGCGGCCGACGGCGTCGCTGACGGTGACCGGTGCGGGCGTGTGCAGGTCGCCCTCGTGCGGTCCCGACGCGACGTCGAGAAGCAGCGCCGCGTCGGCGACCGTCCGAGCCAGCGGGCCGTTGACGGTGAGGCCGTAGAACGCCTCGGCTGCCGGCCAGGTGGAGATTCGGCCGCGTTGAGGCTTGATCCCGACGAGGTTGGTCCAGGCGGCGGGGATGCGGATGGACCCGGCGCCGTCCGAACCGATCGCCGCGGCCACCACACCGGCGGACACGGCCGCCGCGGCGCCGCCGGACGACCCCCCGGGGGTGTGGTCACCGTTCCAGGGATTTCGGGTGTACCCGAAGGCGGGACCGCCGGTCAGCGGCCACTGTCCCAGCTCCGGACTGTTGGTCTTGCCCACGACGACGGCGCCGGCTGCGCGCAGGCGTCGCACCAGCTCGGAGTCGCGCGCCGCGGGCGGGAAGTCGCCCGGGCACCCGAACGCGGTCGGCTCGCCGGCCACGTCGACGTCGTCTTTCACGGCGATCGGGACCCCGAGCAGCGGCAGGCGCTCACCGGCGGCGATCCGGCGGTCGGCCTCGGCGGCTTCGGCCAGTGACTTGGTCCGGCGGATCACCTTGAACGCGTTGAGCGTCGGCTGGCTCGCGTCGATGCGGTCGAGGGCGGCGCGGGTGGCCGCGACCGACGTGGTGGCGCCCGAGGCCAGCGCCTGCGCCTGCTCGACGAGTCCCGGGGACCGATCTCCGTCGTTGTCGCGTTGCCGTCGATCGTCCAGTTGTCCCGCGCTCATGTCGCCCCTCCCCGTGACTGTTCGTTCGAACGAACAGTATCAGCCGAGGTGTTGCCGGATCACCCTCCCGATTGCCTCGGCCGCCCCGCGAGCCTGCGATTCGGGGAGTCGGGCGTACCCGCAGACCAGCCCCCGCGGGCCGTCCGCTGTGGTGCGGTAATCCGCGAGGCTCGGGACCGTCACGCCGTGGTCCTGCAGCTCAGCCGACACGGCGACGTCGTCGACGGAATCGGGCAGCGTCAGGACGACGTGGAGGCCGGCCTCGATGCCGGCCAGCCCGGCACCGTCCGTGTCGACCGCGGACAATTGCTGCTGCAGTGCGGTGACGAAGGCCGCCCGGCGGGCCGAGTAGGTGCGGGAGGCGCGGGCGAGGTGCCGTGACAGCGCACCGGAGTCGATGAAATGCGCCAGCGCGAGGGCAGTGGTCGCGCAGCACGCCTCACCGCTCGCGTCGAGGGCCCGGACGAGTCCCTGCCGGAGCGCCGGAGGCGCGATCACCCACGCCACCCGGATCGAGGGAGTGAGGATCTTCGACGCCGTGCCCACGTACGCCACGCATTCCGGCCCGCGGTCGATGCTGCGCAGGGCGGGCAGTGCCGACACGTCGTATCGGAACTCGCCGTCGTAGTCGTCCTCGATGATCACCGTTCCGGAGGCCGCGGCGTCGGCCACGAGCCGCGCCCTGCGGCCCACCGGCATCCGGGCCCCCATCGGGTACTGATGGGCGGGCGTGCAATAGGCCGCGGCGTCGGTGGCGCGCAGCAGGGCGGGGTCGAGGCCGTCGCCGTCCACGGACACGCTGCGCGTCCGCACCCCCGAATCGTCGAGGACGGTGCGGGCCCGGCTGTAGCCGGGCTCCTCGAACACCACGTCCCGGCCGCCGAGTCCTGCTGCGGCCACGAGGGTGCGGAGCGCAGCGGCGACTCCGGGAACGATCACCAGTTCGTCGGGGCGCGCCGCGATCCCCCGGGTGCGGCGTAGATGTACCGCGAGGGACCGTCGCAACTCCGGGTGCGCGCCGGGGCCCGGGACGTCCGAGGTCACGGCCGCGGCGGCGGCCGTCCGCCACGCCCGGCGCCAGTCGACGGTGGAGATCAGGGCGGGATCGGGGTGGCCCGGAGTGAGATCCCACCGCGCCGCCGGTGTCCCGGGGGCGGCGGCGGAGGCCTGATCCGACGTTCGGGTGATCGTGTGCGAGGCGACGTGTGCACGGGCCGCGACGTCGGCGCCCGGTGCGATCCGGGTGCCGGAACCGGCGCGGGCGTTCGCGTATCCGGACGAGCAGAGTTCGTCGTAGGCGTCGACCACCGACGCCCGCGCGACCGTCAGGTGTGCGGCCAGCGCCCGCGAGGAGGGCAGTGGGTCGCCGGGTCGCAGGCGACCCCCGCGGATCTCGTCGAGGATCGACTCCGCGATGCGGTGCCGCAGCGGCGCGTCGGCGTCGGGGAGCCGCAACGTCAGGTGCAGTTCGGGGCTGATGCGGGGCATGGTCCCCACAATACTGGTCTGTCGATATTGATAATTGTGGATCTGGAAGCTGATCCACATAGGGGTGAGGATGGTCTCGTGGACAAGATCATGAGATACCCGGACCGTGCCCGCACCGAACGCGCGCAACTCGACGCCGTCCTCGACGCCGCGCCGATGGGCACCCTCGCCACCGTCGTCGACGGGCTGCCGTGGGCCGTGCCGATGCTGTACGCCCGCGACGGCGACAGGATCCTGCTGCACGGCTCCACCGGGGCCGGCGCGCTGCGGCAGGTGGCGGCAGGCGCACCGGCGGCGCTGTGCGTCGCGATGCTCGAC
>NZ_JBFUGT010000250.1:0-9879 GCF_056402775.1 Rhodococcus sp. P3_B8 | reverse complement strand
CTGCTGTACCTGGCGGCGGCGGGTGTGGGGACGCTCGGCATCGTCGAGTTCGACGAGGTCGACATGTCGAACCTGCAGCGGCAGGTGATCCACGGCCGGTCCGACGTGGGCCGTCCGAAGGCCGAGAGTGCGCGCGACTCGATCCGCGAGATCAACGACAACGTCGACGTCCGGTTGCACGAGTTCCGGCTCGAGCCCGACAACGCCGTGGAACTGTTCGAGCAGTACGACCTGATCCTCGACGGCACCGACAACTTCGCCACCCGGTATCTCGTCAACGACGCCGCCGTCCTCGCGCACAAGCCGTACGTGTGGGGCTCGATCTACCGATTCGAGGGCCAGGCGTCCGTGTTCTGGGAGGATGCGCCGAACGGTCGCGGACTCAACTACCGGGACCTGTACCCGGAGGCGCCCCCGCCGGGCATGGTGCCGTCGTGCGCCGAGGGCGGTGTGCTCGGTGTGCTCTGCGCGTCGATCGGTTCGATCATGGCCACCGAGGCGGTCAAGTTGATCACCGGCATCGGGGAGTCGCTGCTCGGACGGCTGATGGTCTACGACGCACTGGACATGACCTACCGCACCATCACGTTGCGCCGGGATCCGGCGCGGACCCCGGTCACCGAACTGATCGACTACGACGCGTTCTGCGGCGTGGTGTCCGACGAGGGTCAGGCGGCGGCGGCCGGTTCGACCATCACGGCCACGGAGCTGCGTGATCTCCTCGACTCCGGCAAGGAGATCGAACTGATCGACGTGCGCGAGCCGGTCGAGTGGGACATCGTCCACCTGCCCGGTGCCGTGCTGATCCCCAAGGACCGGATCCTGTCGGGGGAGGCGCTGTCGGAGCTTCCGCAGAACAAGCCGATCGTGCTGCACTGCAAGACCGGCGTCCGCTCGGCGGAAGCGCTGGCCGCGCTGAAGAAGGCCGGCTTCTCCGACGCCACACATCTGCAGGGCGGCGTGATCGCGTGGGCGAAACAGGTGGACACCAGCCTGCCCGTCTACTGACCTTCGTCGTGGCGTGATTGCCCGTCCCCGGGCCAGCGCGCCTTGCAGTGTCACCGGCCCACCCGGCGGTAGCGTTGAGTCCGTGAGCACAGGCCAACCCCCTCAACACGTGTGCTCCACGTTCGGCCTCCGGGAAGTCGAGCCCATCCCACTCGGTGCGGACTGGGACGGCGGGTGGCTCTGTGGAGACGTAGTCCTGTCAGCCGTCGCCGACCACGCGCGCGCCGCGTGGTCCGCCAAGATCCGCGAGACGCTGGAGGTGGACGGGGTGCGGCTCGCGCGTCCTGTGCGGTCCACCGACGGCCGGTATGTGGTGTCCGGGTGGCGGGCCGACACGTTCATCGAGGGCACGCCCGAACCGCGTCACGACGAGGTCGTGTCGATGTCGGGGCGGCTTCACGCCGCCACCTCGCAGCTCGACCGTCCCCGGTTCCTCGTGCAGCCCCCGGTTGCGCCGTGGGCCGAGGTCGACGTGTTCGTGGCTGCGGATCGCGCCGCCTGGGAGAAGATCCCGCTGCGCAGCGCGAAGGGTGCGGAACAGCTCGAGACGCCGTCCCCCGACGGTCGCAAGAGCCTGGAACTGATCACCGGACTCGCGACGCTGCGCAAGCCCGTCACGGGCCCGGACCAGCTGGTGCACGGAGACCTGTTCGGCACCGTCCTGTTCGCCGGTGCCCTCGCGCCCGGGATCACCGACATCACTCCGTACTGGCGTCCCGCGTCGTGGGCGGCGGCGGTGGCCGTGGTGGATGCCATTTCCTGGGGTGGAGCCGACGAGGCCCTCATCGGCCGTTGGGAAGATCTGCCCGAATGGCCGCAAATGCTCCTGCGTGCGGTGCTGTTCAGGCTCGCCGTCCACGTGCTGCACCCACGCTCGACCGCGGAGGCGTTTCCCGGACTTGCCCGCACGGCCGACGTGGTACGCCTCCTGCTCTAGGTGAGCAGCTCCGCGAACAGATCGCGGGCGGCCGTGGTCGCGGCAGCCTCGTCCCCGTCGACCACCGCCTGGATCAGACGCCCGTGCTCGTCGTGGAACCCGACACCGGTCGCGTGGACGTGCCGGTCGACGGTCTGGGCGATCGAGGGCAGAAGCGAGTCGTAGAACTCCAGGTACACGGCGTTGTGGCTCGCTTCGACGATCGCGCGGTGCAGGCTCACGTCCGCCGCGACGGCGGCCTCCGTGTCGGATTCGGCCCAGCACCGGGAGCGCTCGTCGAGGAGGCTCTGCATGCGTGCGACGTCGTCCGGGGTGCGGCGCCGGGCGGCGAGCGCGGCGGCGGTGACGTCGAGCGCCTGCCGCAGTTCCGTGACGTCGCGCTCGTGTGCGCCGGCGAAGTACTTGCCGAGTGTGCCCCCGACGTCAGAGGTGGCGACGACGTACGTGCCGGATCCCTGCCGCCGTTCGAGCAGGCCGGTGTGGACGAGGGCCTGCACCGCCTCGCGGACAGTGTTGCGTCCCGTTCCGGTGAGTTCGGACAGCGCGGTCTCGGTGGGGATCTTCGCGCCGACCGCCCACCGACCACTGCAGATCTCGTCGCGCAGCTGCTCGGTGACCTGTGAGATCAGACTCGAGCGGCGCACTGGTTTTCCAAAGGTCATCCTGTCATCCTATGATTTCTCTTGTGACTCTTCTACGCGGCCGCCTCCTCGTCTTCTGTGCGATCGCCATGTCTGCTCTCGTGCTGAGGCTGGCGGTCACCTCGTTCACCCCGCTTGCCTCGCAGATCCGGGAGGACATCGGATTCTCGCCGACGGTCGTCGGGGTGTTCGGAATGGTGCCGACGGCGATGTTCGCGCTGTTCGGACTGGGGACGCCGCTCATCGCCAAGCGGTGGGGCCTGGAACGGACCGCCCTCGTCGCGATGCTGATGGCCGCGGTCGGCATGCTCACGAGAGCCCTGATGAGCGACACCTGGTCACTGCTGGCACTGTCGGCGCTCGCGCTGGCAGGCATGGGAATCGGCAACGTGGTGATTCCGCCGCTCGTCAAGCGTTACTTCTCCGACCGGCTGGCCGTGATGAGCTCGGTGTACATCGTCGGCGTGCAGCTCGGCACCATCGCGCCCGCCTTCGTGGCCGTCCCGCTCGCCGAGGCATTCGGCTGGCGGTTCTCGATCGGCGTGTGGGCGCTCCTCGGCTTCGCCGCGGCGGTCCCGTGGATCTTCCTCCTCGCCCGCGAACGACGTCGCGCCGTGGTCGTGACGGCGCAGCCGCCGGCGGACGTTCCGGCCGAGCGTCCCCACGGGAAGGCCTGGCGATCGCCCGTCGGCTGGGGAATGGCCGGCATGTTCGGGATGACGTCGATGATCACGTACTCGATGTTCACCTGGATTCCCGACATCCTGTCCGACGCCGGCGCGAGTGAGGCGTTCGGCGGTGCCATGGTGGGACTGTTCTCGTTCATGGGACTCGTCGCGGCGTTCGGCGCCCCCACGCTGTGCGCGCGTATGCGCAACCCGTTCCCGATCGTGATCGGGTGCGCGGTCTGCTACCTCGTCTCCTTCAGCGGACTCCTGCTCGCCCCGATGAGCGCGCCGATCCTGTGGATCGTGCTGCTCGGGCTCGGGCCCAGCACGTTCCCGATGTCGCTGACACTGATCAATCTCCGCACGCGCAGCCATCTCGGCTCGGCGACGCTGTCCGGTTTCACCCAGGGTGTGGGTTACGCCGTCGCGTGCCTCGGTCCGTTACTGTTCGGCGTGTTCCACGATGCCTCCGGCGGGTGGACCCTGTCGTTCGGTTTCTTGACGTGCGGCGTGGTGATCCTCCTCATCGCAGCGTTCCAGGCATGCAAGCCGCGCATGCTCGAGGACAGCTGGCACGTCGATTCGGAGCCGCAGGACGCTCTTCGACACGTCTAGGAAACATGCAGGAAACCTCACATCGGCCTAGCTGAAAAGTGAGGATCAGTTGACGTTGCGGTCACCGACCGCAGCACCGCCGCAACACCGGTTTTCTACCTTTGGGTCTCCCACACAACGAGGAGGCCCGGGTGAAGAAGCACTACATCGAGCACTGGGACGCGGAAGACGTCGACGCCTGGGAGGCGGGCGGCAAGGACATCGCCAAGCGGAACCTGATCTGGTCGGTAGTCGCTGAGCACGTCGGCTTCTCCGTCTGGTCGATCTGGTCCGTCATGGTCCTGTTCATGCCGACCGACATCTACGGCATCGACGCGGCGGGCAAGTTCTTCCTCGTCGCGGTCCCGACCCTCGTCGGCTCGATTCTGCGGATCCCGTACACGGTGGCGACGGCCCGCTTCGGCGGCCGCAACTGGACCGTCTTCAGTGCCCTCGTCCTGCTCGTGCCGACGCTGTTCACGCTGTACCTGATGATGAACCCCGGCGCGTCCTACACGACGTTCATCCTCGTGGCCGCCCTCGCCGGCGTCGGCGGCGGCAACTTCGCCTCGTCGATGACCAACATCAACGCGTTCTACCCGCAGCGCCTCAAGGGCTGGGCGCTCGGCCTCAACGCAGGCGGCGGCAACATCGGCGTCCCGATGATCCAGGTGATCGGCCTGCTCGTGATCGCCACCCTGGGTAACACGGAGCCGTGGATCGTCTGCGCCGTCTACCTGGTCTTCATCGCCGTCGCCGCGGTCGGCGCCGCCATGTTCATGGACAACCTCGGCAACCAGAAGTCCGATCTCCGGTCGATGGCCAAGGCGCTGAAGTTCTCCGACTCGTGGGTCATCAGCTTCCTCTACATCGGCACGTTCGGCTCGTTCATCGGCTTCAGCTTCGCGTTCGGCCAGGTGCTGCAGATCAACTTCCTCGCCGGCGGCGCCACCCCCGCCGCGGCCGCGCTGCACGCCGCCCAGATCGCCTTCATCGGACCGCTGCTCGGCTCCATCGCGCGGCCGATGGGCGGCAAGCTCGCCGACCGCATCGGCGGCGGCAAGATCACGCTGTACACGTTCGTCGCCATGGCGCTCGCCGCCGCAGTGCTGGTCACCGCGGGGACCATCGACGACGGCACGCCCGGCGCGGCCACGGCCGGAGTGCTGGTGGCGTTCGTGTTCGGCTTCATCACCCTCATCCTGCTGGCGGGCATCGGCAACGGCTCGGTCTACAAGATGATTCCGTCGATCTTCGAGGCCAAGGCGCAGGGACTCGAGGGATTGAGCCGGGACGCCAAGGCGGCGTGGTCGCGGGCGATGTCCGGCGCGCTCATCGGGTTCGCAGGCGCCATCGGTGGCCTCGGCGGCGTCGGCATCAACCTGGTGCTGCGCGCGTCCTACGGCGGCACCGCGAAGTCGGCGACCATGGCGTTCTGGGTGTTCCTCGCCTTCTACATCGCCTGCATCTTCGTCACCTGGTTCGTCTTCCTGCGCCGCCCGTCCGTCACCCGTGGGCTCACCGTCTCCGACGGCGACGACGAAAAGGTGTCGGTATCGGCGTGACCTCACGCAATACCGCATGAACTCGAGTAATTCAGCTAGAAGGAGCGACGGCATGAGCCGCAAGTCAGCAGTGGTCATCGGACACGGAATGGTCGGACATCGATTCGTCGAGGCGTTGCGTGCGCGCGACGAGTCGGACGACTGGTCGGTGACGGTGCTCTGCGAGGAGCCCCTCCCCGCGTACGACCGGGTGGGACTGTCCTCCTACGTGGGGGCGTGGGACCCCAAGGAGCTTGCGCTCGCGGGCAACGACTACCCGGACGACGCTCTCGTCGATCTCCGGATCGGCCGCCGGGCCGCGACCATCGATCGGGAGTCCCGCAAGGTCACCACCGATTCGGGCGAGGTCGTCGCGTACGACGCTCTCGTGATGGCCACCGGTTCATACCCGTTCGTGCCGCCGATCCCCGGGCACGACCGGCCGGAGTGCTTCGTCTACCGCACGCTCGACGACCTCGACGGCATCCGGAAGCGGGCCGACGCGGCCGGTCCCGGCGCCGTCGGTGTCGTCGTCGGCGGTGGTCTGCTCGGACTCGAGGCCGCGAACGCCCTCAAATTGATGGGCATGACACCGCACGTCGTCGAGTTCGCACCCCGGCTGATGCCCCTGCAGGTGGACGAGGGCGGTGGAGCGCTGCTCGCCAACCTGGTCACCGACCTGGGTCTCACCGTCCACACGGGTGTCGGCACCGCAGGCATCACCGAGGGTCCGGACGGGATCAGCGTCGAACTGTCCGACGGTTCGGTGATCGAGGCCGCGCTGCTGGTGTTCTCCGCGGGTGTGCGGCCGCAGGACCAGCTGGCCCGCGACGCCGGACTCGAGGTCGGCGAGCGGGGCGGGATTATCACGGACCTCGGCTGCCGCACGTCGGACGAGAACATCTACGCGGTCGGCGAGTGCGCCGCGGTGGAGGGACGGTGCTACGGCCTCGTCGCACCCGGCTACACCACCGCGGAGATCGTCGCGGACCGGTTGCTCGGCGGGGCGGCGGAGTTCCCGGGCGCCGACCTGTCCACCAAGCTCAAGCTGATGGGTGTGGACGTCGCCAGCTTCGGCGACGCGCACGCTCAGACCCCCGGCGCCCTGGAGGTGGTCCTCAGCGACGCCGCCAAGGGCACCTACGCCAAGCTGGTGGTGTCCGACGACGCGAAGACGCTGCTCGGCGGCATCCTCGTCGGCGACGCGTCCGCATACGCGTCGCTGCGCCCGCTCGTCGGCCGTGAACTGCCGGGCGATCCGGCCTCGCTCATCTCACCGGCGGGGGAGAAGCCCGGCGCCGGCTCCCTGCCCGACGACGCCGAGGTGTGCTCCTGCAACGGCGTCACCAAGGGTTCCATCTGCGGGGCCATCGCCGACGGTGCCTGCGACATCGCGCAGGTCAAGAGCTGCACCAACGCCGGAACGACGTGCGGCGGCTGCCTGCCGACGATCAAGCAGCTCCTCGCGTCGTCCGGCGTGGTGATGTCCAAGGCGCTGTGCGAGCACTTCGAGCAGTCCCGCGCCGAACTGTTCGAGATCGTGCAGGCCACCGACACGCGCACGTTCTCCGCGCTCATCTCGAAGTACGGGAAGGGGTCGGGCTGCGACATCTGCAAGCCCGTCGTCGCATCGATCCTGGCGTCCACCGACTCGGATCACATCCTGCACCGCAACCAGGCGGGCCTGCAGGACACGAACGACCACTTCCTCGCCAACATCCAGAAGAACGGCACCTACTCGGTGGTGCCGCGGATGCCCGGCGGCGAATGCACGCCCGAACAGCTCATCGTCATCGGCGAGGTGGCCCGCGACTTCGGCCTCTACACCAAGGTCACCGGCGGTCAGCGCATCGACCTGTTCGGCGCCCGCGTCGAACAGCTACCCGCGATCTGGAAGCGACTCGTCGACGCGGGCATGGAGTCCGGTCAGGCCTACGGCAAGTCGCTGCGCACCGTGAAGAGCTGCGTCGGATCCACCTGGTGCCGATACGGCGTGCAGGACTCCGTCGGCATGGCGGTCGACCTGGAGAACCGGTACCGGGGCCTGCGGTCCCCGCACAAGCTCAAGTTCGGTGTCTCGGGTTGCGCCCGCGAATGCGCCGAGGCACGCGGCAAGGACGTCGGCGTCATCGCCACCGAGAACGGCTGGAACCTGTACGTCGGCGGCAACGGCGGCCAGTCCCCGAAGCACGCCCAGCTGCTCGCCGGTGGGCTCGACGACGAGACCCTGGTCCGCTACATCGACCGGTACCTCATGTTCTACATCCGCACCGCGGATCGTCTTCAGCGCACCGCGCCGTGGGTCGACTCCCTCGAAGGCGGGCTCGACCACCTCAAGGCCGTGGTGTGCGAGGACAGCCTGGGCATCGCCGCCGACCTCGAGGCGGCCATGGCCAAGCACGTTCTGGGATACAAGGACGAGTGGGCGGGCGTGCTCGAGGACCCGGAGAAGCTGTCGCGGTTCGTGTCGTTCGTCAACGCGCCCGAGGAAGCCGATCCGACCGTCTCGTTCGACGACACGGGCGTCCGAAAGGTCCCCGTGTTGATGGGAATGCCGAAATTCGCAGCTTCTACACCGGAGTAATCCCCACTTAACGCTGCGGAAACACCGACCCCGAACGATGTATCCAAGCACGGATACACACCAGCCCGAAGGAGGACTGTGATGACCGTCGTCGACATGAACGTGCACAGTGCCAGTGGAACCAGGCGTGAAAGCGTCCAGTCAGGCCGTCTCGAATGGACGTCCGCGTGCCCGCTCAGCCAGCTGATTCCCGGTCTCGGGGTGGCGGTACTGCTGCGAGGCGGGGAGCAGGTGGCACTGTTCCTGCTCGAGGACGGAACGCTGCGCGCCGTGGGCAACATCGACCCGTTCGGGCGCGCGGCCGTGATGTCCCGCGGCCTCGTTGGTGACCGGGCCGGCGAGCCCACCGTGGCGTCGCCGCTGCTCAAGCAGGTGTTCTCGCTGGTCGACGGACGCTGCCTCGACGACGAGTCGGTGTGGTTGCCCGTGTACGACGTGCGGGTGTGGGCCGGCGTCGTCCAGGTTCACAGCACGAACGCGTGAACGACGACACGCCGCTGTGCGGATTCACGATCGGAATCACGGCGTCCCGGCGTGCGGAAGAATTCGCCACGCTGCTGACGCGGCGCGGTGCCACCGTGGTGCACGCCCCGGCCATCCGCATCATCCCGCTGGCCGACGACACGGAACTCGAGCGCGTCACGCGCCAGATCATCGACAACCCGCCGGAGATCGTCGTCGCGACGACGGGGATCGGCTTCCGCGGCTGGATGGAGGCCGCGGACGGCTGGGGCGAAGCGGAGGAGCTGGGCCGCGCACTGGCGTCGAGCCGCCTGCTGGCCCGCGGACCCAAGGCGAAGGGCGCGATCCGGGCCGCGGACCTGCGGGAAGAGTGGTCACCCGCCTCGGAGTCGTCGGCCGAGGTGCTCGATCACCTGCTCGGTGAGGGCGTCGAAGGCAAGCGCATCGCGGTCCAGCTGCACGGTGCCACCACGGAATGGGAGCCCGTCGCGGACTTCTGCGAGGTGCTCCGCTGCGCGGGCGCCGACGTGATCGCCGTCCCCGTCTACCGGTGGACACCGCTCGAGGACCAGGCCCCGATGGACCGGATGATCGAACTGATCGCCTCCGGCGGCCTCGACGCGGTCAGCTTCACCAGCGCACCGGCGGTCGCCTCGCTGCTGACCCGCGCCAAGGAGACCGGAATGATCGAGATGGTGCTGCACTCGTTCCGGCACCGAGTCCTCGCGGCCTGTGTGGGGCCGGTGACCGCGGGACCGCTGCGCGAACTCGAGGTGCCGACGACGACGCCGGCGCGCTCGCGGCTGGGTGCCCTCGCGCGGCACATCGCCGACGAACTGCCGAGGCGGGCGAACAAGATCCAGACCGCCGGACACGAACTGAGCATCCGCGGCGGCTGCGTCGTCGTCGACGGCGAGGTGCGGCAGCTGCCCCCCGCCGCGATGTCGCTGATGCGCACGCTCGGCGCCAGGCCCGGCCGGGTCGTACCCCGGGACGAACTGCTCGCGGCGCTGCCCGGTGGTGGTGGCGACACCCACGCCGTGGAGACGGCCGTGGCGAGGCTGCGGGCGTCCCTGGGCGCACCGAAAGCCGTCCAGACGGTGGTCAAGCGGGGATACCGCCTCGCTCTCGACCCCGTCGACTGCGTCGATTCACGTGAGGAGGGACAGCAATGAACGAGACAGCACTGGTACTGGTGGCACACGGCACGCGGAGTCCCCGGGGCGTGGAGATGATCGCCGCGCTCGCCGACGCCGTCGCCGAGCAGGTCGGACCCACCCGGGTGTCCTTCGTGGACGTTCTCGGGCCCTCACCGGCCGAGGTGCTCCGCGACATCACCGGGCCCGCCGTCGTGGTCCCGGCGTTCCTCGCGTCCGGCTACCACGTCCACACCGATGTTCCGCGGGAAGTCGCGGACAGTGGTCACCCCTCGGTGGCCGTG
>NZ_JBFUGT010000249.1:0-9921 GCF_056402775.1 Rhodococcus sp. P3_B8 | reverse complement strand
GAATGTCACAGCAACAACTCGATTCTGGATGAAGCGTGAATGCTCAGACTGCGGCCTCCGCCCCTGCTATCTCGGGACGTCAACCACGGGCGATCCAGAACGCGTTAAGAATCCTCGCGGAAGTGGCTCGCGTGGGCGAAGGAGTAACAGCCAGAGACATCACAGACACACTGGCCATACCTCCCGCGACCGTATACAGGATGCTGACGCTTCTGGTCGACGACGGATTCGTCCTTCGTCGGCCCGATCGTCCAGGCTGCTTCGCACTGGGCCACAAGGTCGCCGCGCTAGCCAACACCGCCATCAGACCAACGGTGTGCACAGCCGCCCGCGATCTCCTCACCGAGCTACGTAACGAGATCCGCTTCGGTGTCCGCCTCTACTCGTACACCGACACAGTGGTACGCCTGATCGCCCCGGATCCGGAGTACCCGTGCCGGTCCGATGAGAACTACCTCAACCAGCACCTCCACGCCAGCGCCGTCGGCAAGCTGATCCTTGCCGAGAAGGACAGGCTCGACTCGACCTTCCAGCGCGGAGGCCCCCAACCGCTCACGGCCCGGACCGTCCACGTGCGCAGCGAACTCCGCAGGCACCTCGACCTCGTCCGCGATCAGGGCTATGCCACTCAGGTCGGCGAACTGCGCAATGACTCTGCCTGCGTCTCAGTGCCAATCCGATCCGCTGCCGGCACCCTCGTCGCCGGCCTGGTTATATCCGGACACATCAACCATTTCCACCTGATGTTTCACCACATCGACGCACTGCGAAACCAAGCAGCTCACCTGTCACTACTGCTTTCGTGACCAGTAACCACACCAGCAACATCTCGTGAATACTTTGACTGACGATCGGCCCCTCTGAACAAAGGTGCCGACTTCGCCGGCCCGGTCGGCACTTGTCGGCTACACCCGACGGGGCGGGGGTTGGCTACCGTTTGCCAACCTGCACCGGCACGTTCCGCAAGCGGGGCGTTGACTGAGACTCGCTGAGCTGCGCAATCCCGTTTGATCCGTCCGGTGGGGATCTTCCTTTCAGGGGCGGCAAACGGGATAGAGGGCCCACGCTAGCGAAAGCATCGCGACTGCATGCACCCAGAGGGCCACTTCTGAGCGCCGTCAGTCTCGAAATGCTCAGGTCAGCCCGGTAATCACGCGGTCGGGAAGTTAGATGGGAACTCACGGGAACTTTTCCGTCATCGTCGGCATCTCACTTACATAGGCAGGGAGATCGGCTCCCTGCTTACCGGACCGACAAGGACGAGAAGATGACGAACCCCTCCAACAATGACACCGCCGCGCCGACCGCGCCGACCGCGCCGACCGCGCCGACCGCAAATCTGACCGGGTCCCCGGAGGACGCGTCCCTTCACCTCCGCCGCCGCGCCGGAGCCAGAACTCGCACCGGAGCCCACCCTCGAACCGAGTCGGCCCCGGCACCCGAAAAATGTCCCCGGCGCGAGCGGTGAGTCGTACCGCTCCCCCCGCGACCTCAACGGCGGCGGCAACGTCGACACCGTCCACACGACCTCGACGGCGTCAAACAGATCGAGCACCTCGACACCGACGGCAACCTGACAACCATCGAACTCGACACCGACAGCACCGGCACCTACGTGTCCGCCATTCATCCCCAGGCCGACGGAACGGTCCGAGTCGCAACCGATCTCGATGACGACGGCAACGTCGACGCCAAGGGCATCCTCGACGCGCAGGGCAACGTTGTCCAGGCCGATGCAATCGCCGACGGCGTCGTCCGTGAGTACTACCGCGACACCAACGGTGACGTGCACCTCGACACCACGCTCGTCGACAGCACCGGCGTCGGACAGTTCGACACCCTCATTCTCGACAGCGACGGCGACGATGTCCCCAACACCGTGCTCGTCGACACCGACAGTGACGGGATCTTCGACCTGAAGATGGAGGACACCAACGACGGAATCCTCGACGAGGTCACCACCGGTTCGCAGGGCTTCGTCGCCGAGCACGACGGCACCTTCGACGCCCCCGCTGAATCGCTCCCCGGCGACGACCTCGTCTGACCTATCCGTTCCCCGCTGCCGTACGCACCGAAAGACTTCGGGCGTGCGGCAGCGGTCACTGCTGCTTCTGTTTGGACTCACAGAGAGATCAATTCGATGGACGACACCATTTCCGACTTCGAGGACCACAACGCGTCCCCTTGGGGCCCAGGTCCCGAACTGAACGGACCCGTACTGGACCCGGGATTCGTCGACGAACCCTCCCGGTGTTACCCGAGGACGAGACCATGGACGCCCCCAGCCTCCCGTCGGAAGACATCGCGCCTACTCCAACGGCACCCGCCCCGGATGTGCCACTCGCCCCGCCGGAACCGGACTTGTCGGACCTGCCGCCGGCGGAGCCCGAACCGGAGCTGGTCCCCTACCCCGAACCTGATGCTGCCCCGGAGGACGGGTACGGCGTGATCGCGATGGTTGACGCCGGGGAGATCTGGCCCCCGGGGCCGAGAGCGTCGAGGACGATCAGCCGGACCACTTCCTGGTGGTCGCCGGCATCGACGATGCCCGCGGGGTGGTCATCTCGTCCGACACGGGAAGCCCGACCGGTAACCAGCTGGAGGTGCCGATCGCTCAGTTCGAGGGTGCCTGGCAGCACTCCGGCCTGGCGAGTCCCACTTCAACACCTGGCTGCACCGCATCGCCGCCAACGCCGCCYTCGCAGCCCTGCTCCGACGGAAAAGAAAACACCGAAGTCACCCTCGCCAGTGTGCTGGCCACGGTGAAGTCAAGCTCGGCGTCGAGTAGCCCGAACCTCGGCAGCTCAGCGACCCGCGAACTGCTAGTGCGCCGACGTCGTGAGGGAATCGGGTGCTGTCACGATCTCGAACGGCATTTCGATGTGCGCAACCGTCCCGGATCGAGGCCCGGGGTGGACTGAGAAGCTGCCTCCCGCTGCGACGACACGGAGTTCGTGCGATGTCAATCCGATGTGGCCTCTGCTGAGGCTGCGGTCGATCGCCTCTCGGGAGATGCCGCGCCCGTCGTCGGTGACATCGAGGACGGCATGCTCACCCCACCGCGCCAGCTCGACCCGGACATTGCTGGCTTGCGCGTGTTTGACCACGTTGCTGAGCAATTCGCGTGCCGCGCTGAACAGCACATCATCGGCCGACGTGCGAAGGTCGTCGACCCATTCCGAGGTCAGGAGCTGAACCTCGAAACCGCCACGCGCCTGGGCCGAGCGGGTGAGATCGCCGAGGGCGCGAGCGAGACCGACACGATCGAGAACAGTGGGGTGCAGCTCAGAGACGGTCGCCCTGAGCAGGGTTGCGGATTCGGTGAGTGCGTGGGTGATGCGAGCGACCGCCTCCGGGTCGGCACTGCCGGTGAGGTCGTCGAGGTCCATCTTCGCGGCCAGGACGAATTGGAGCGCCCCGTCGTGGAGTTGCTCGGACAACGCACGTCGTTCGCGTTGTTCGAGACCCATCAACTCCGCAAGCAGGGCGGTGCGGTCGCGCACCAGGTGACCGATCGTCAGCACCCTGGACCGTTGAATTCTGCTGAGCGTGACGGCGCCCGCACCGAGGACGGCGAGGGCCATCGTGCTGAGCAGGATGGAGGACCAGGGCTCTTCATTCGACGCCATCGTGGCCCAGCTCGCGGCCAGGAATACCAAGACCGTCGGCACCACCACGGACGCACAGACCCCCGGGCGGAGCTGCGTGGAGGCCAGTAGCGGGATCACGAACAAACCGTTGCTCAGGATGTCTGCGGTCCAACTCTGTTGTGCCGCAATACCAGTCAACAGGGTGAGGCAACCGAGGACCGCGAGGTCGACGAACAGGGCGAGCCACATCGCGTTCACCGGCCCCGGACCGCCACGACGAGTCCACAGCGCGAGGCCGCCGGACCAGAGTGCGTAGCAAACCAGGACCGCGACACACACGCCCGCGTCGTTCATGGGTGGGACGAACGCCAGCGTCAACGCGATGAAGAGCACCAGAACACCACGAAGTGCGAGCTGGAGATACGCGCCGCGATAGGCGTGCTCGAGGATGATGCGTTCGAGATCCGGGCTGCCGCCGAGATCCGCGGGTAGTACCGATGACTCAGCCATGGGGCGGCCTCCTCGGCCGGGCGACTCCGACAGGAAGATGCGAGGACATCAACTACTGGACCTGCGACAATGCCCAAGATTCTAGCACCGGCGAGTGGGTGACCCCTGGTACTTGGCGGTCTGCTCACGGGCCCTGCGGACCTCCGCCATCTGCGCCTCGAGTTCGCCGTGCAGTCGCTGATTGTCCAGCGCCAGGGTGGTCGCGGCCCGCACAGCCGCCAGAACCTCTGCTGGTCGGCGACCGCCCGGTCGTACACCAACGCCCCCACCAGGACGCCGTCGCGGATGAGGGCAGTGGCCTCACGGGGATCATTCCTCGGTGGCAGAACCTGGGGACGTCCCTGCGCGTCCACATACCCGTCGCGGGCGCGGGAGAACGACCACAACACCAGATCCGGGTCGCGCAACGCCGCCCGCAGCGCGTCGATGACGCCGTCACCGAGTGGCGAGGTACCGATCTCGATCATCAGGTTGCGCACCGCGGCTCGGGCGACTCGGTAGCGCCACATCCCGACCAGCACCGCAAGCGGGATGAGCGCGCAGTCGACGGATATCGCAGAAGCAGCGTCCACGCATGCTGCGGGCTGTGCACCCACACGGAGACCAGCGGTGTCCAGGCGGTGGCGGCGGTCCCGAGCAGAGCGGCGATCCACAGTGGCGCCACGGCGGCCCGGTAGGCCGGTGAACCCGACCTCCACCGGGCGACCACCACGCCGATCAGAACCACACCGAGGGCGCCCCCAACCGCGCCGAAGATCACCTGCAGCGCGCGAACACCCTCGGGTCGTCACGCACCAGCAGCAAATTCAACGAAGGCGGATGCGCCGGGCTCACGCGGTGGGTGTCGAGGAATGCAAGCTCGGACACGACGGCGACCGCGTAGTACGCATAACTTCCGCCGACGAACCATCGCTCCCACCGGTGACGCAATCGGCCCCAGGGAAAACTGAACACGAGTTGGATCAGTACCGGAMTGTACATGTTGGTCAGCGCCGCGCCCGCCGTGAACAGCACCGGGACCGTCGACAGCCGAAAGCCCTTCACCAGCCACAGCAGCCCGGCGGCAACCAGCAGCCACCCCAGTTTGTCCTGCGGTCGGTGGCACTTGGCGACCAGGCCGGCCGCCACGAACACCACTCCGACCATCACGAACAACGCCAATTCCGTCGGACTGAACACGCCCCGGGCACAACTGCCAGTCGACGGATGCGACCACCGCGACAGCCAGTGCGGCGGTCACCAGGGCGGTCGCGCTCTACGCGCGAAGACTCACCGGGTGCCGCCCGCGAGTCCGGACAGTTCGAGGAACACGGGATCGATCCTCGCTGGGATCCGGATTCGGCACCATCACCACAGGGTGGGGTGATGCGACACCTGGGTGGACCTTCTCGACACCTCGGGTTCGTTATCGCCTGCAGTGTTCGACGCAGATCGATCGATGCCACGCGGCACACCGGTATTCGTGGGAACATCTCATCCGATCGATCCGGCAGACTGAGGAGAAAGGGGTGTGGTGCATGACCAGGATTCGACTTCGGCCCGCGGTGGCGCTGGCATCGATCGCCGGTGTCTCGTCCTTGTTTCTCGCGGCCTGCACCCAGGACGCATCGTCGACCGAGGGCACCGAATCGGCCGCACCGAGTGCCTCCAGCGAGGCACCGCCAACGGAGGCACCGGTCAACGGTGTCGATGCGAAGGAGTACGCCTCCAGCGACCCGGAAGCCGATTCCTACGGCTTCGTCACACCGTCAGGGAAATGGCTGTGCGCGATCATTCCCACGAAGAATCTGGCCGGATGCGCCTCTCATCCCACCGCGGGGCCATTGGGTGTGCCGGGGACTCCACAGATCGCCTCGCCGGACGGCGGCCCGCCGGCGGAAGCGAACCTCATCGCGGTCGAGGCGGGGAAGGAGCCGAGCTTCCAGAACTGGAACCAGGCTGTCTTTCCCGGCAACGCCAACGTCCTTCCCTATGACACCACGCTGGCGATCGACGGATTCAGTTGCAATGTGCAGTTCTCCGGCGTCTCCTGCAGGGACGATGCGACGGACAAGGGATTCACCATCTCCACCAGCGGCTACACGTTCGAGTTCACCCCGTTACCCGTGAGCCTCCCCAGCGCGAGCCCACCGCAGATCGCGCCCACCCCGGCCCCGCTCCCCCAGCAGGCCCGCGGATCGAATCAGTGTGGCCCCGTTGTCTATCCGGAGACGGGAAAACCTGCGACGGTGGTCATCGTGAAGGGCACACTCCGCTGCGACGAGGCGCACACGATGCTGACGAAGTACTTCGCGGCACCTGACAAGAGCGAACCGGCGTACAGCTTCGACGGGTGGGAATGCCGCCTCTCGGGAGACCCGGAATCCGCGGAGATCGGTTACACGATCAACTGCTCCGACGACAACGGGAACACCGTGGTCGCACAGCCGTAGATCGATCAATCCACGATTTCAGGTCAGTCGCCGCGAGACTCGACGCACGATGTCTACGCTGACGCTATGCACCCACCGAATGACCAGGCAGGTACCTGGGAAGGTTCGTGGCTCGCGGCGATGACGGTGATCAAGAGCGCTCAGCGGGTCTTCACGCCTGAGAACCGCCCTCCCTCCGAGCTCATCCCTCTCGTCGAACCCCTGAGCCGGTTGGGTGATGCGCTCCGGGCAACACCGCCCGACCCCGACGAGTCCCGCCGTCGCGCCGCCGACCTGGTGGCCGATCGAGACCTGATCGAATGGGCATGTCAGCCGTACCAGCCCAGCGAGATCCGAGAGTTCGGGGCGACCTTGGCCTTCCTGTCCATGAAACTGACCACCTGAGTCTCCGGTTGTCCTCGCCGCGCGGGGAGCCCGGACCGCTCAGAAGTCGTAATCCACGACGACCGGAGCGTGATCGCTCATCCGGCGGTCGGCCGCCGGATCCCGATCGGTGCCGGCCGTGACCGCCGCTCGAGCCAGGTCAGGCGTCGCGAGGTGGTAGTCGATGCGCCAGCCGATGTCGTTCACGAACGACTGCCCCAGCCACGACCACCACGAGTACGGACCGTCGACGCCTGGATGCTGTCGCCGGACGACATCGACGAGGGTGCGCGGCGACAGGATCGAGTCGAACCACTCGCGCTCCTCCGGCAGAAACCCCTCGGCCTGATTGCTGCGCCGCCAGTTCCGTACGTCGGAACGGGTGTGCGCAATGTTGAGGTCACCCATCAGTAGAAGCTCCCTGCCCCGTGCACGTGCCGTGCGCCGCGAGCGGGTCAGCTGTCGCGCGAACGCGGAGAGGAAACGCATCTTGCGGTCGTAGCGTGCTCCGCCGTCGGGCGCCTCCYGCATGCGTCCGGGCTTCTGGAGGTGGGCCGGAAGACCGCCCTTCGGCAGGTACWTCGATGCCACGGTGATCGGCGCATCGGCCAGGTCGACCTCGACGTACCGGCCCTGCTTCGCGAACTCTGCCAGACCCCGAGCCAACGGCTCCGGATCCAGTTCGACGCTGTCGGTGTGCATTTCACCCGGTGCGCGCATCAGCGCTGTACCACTCCACGTCCGAACTGCGATGGGCGCACGCCGGGTCAGAACCGCGACACCGTTGCGGCCCGCGACGTCGCCCTCGTCGTACGTGAGGTGGTAGTCGCCGAACACCCCCGGCGGGATGGCCTCGGCACGAGCGCGCACCTCCTGAAGCGCGACCACATCGGGGCCGCGGTCGCCCAGCCAGTCCTCGAATCCGCGCCGCTGCGCCGCGCGGATCCCGTTGACGTTGAAGGTCGCGATTCGCACGAGTGACAGTGTAGGGATCCGACCGACGCATCGAATCTCGCCATACCTTTCACTCGCCGTCGGCCAGTTCTGCGAAGTTGGCCAATTTGTATGTGAACTCGAGTACGGGTTGCTAGCGTTCCCGTGATTGAGACCACACTGCAGGGGAGATCTCGATGCGGATCGCGCGGAAGCGGCCAGGAAGTGCCCGGCGAGGTGTGGCTACCGCGGCACTGGCCGTCTCGGCCGTCCTCGGGGTCGCGACAAGCCCGATGCCTGCCATCGCGTCAGCCGACACGTTCTTCTTCGACGATGTCGGTTCGACGGCCGTTCCGCGGGCGAATTGCGGTCCCGGTTCGCTGCCGGAAACGGGTATGCAGGGCGACGTTCCGGCCGAGGACCGGAACAACGGCCGCAGCACCCAGGGTTATCGATGCAACATGTCGCTGGTCGGAGGCTTGCAGGATCGCGGTGGTGGCCTGCTGTCGGTGACCTACGACCACTGCTCCTACACCAGCACGTTCTTCCCCGGGAACCTGCTCAACCCCACAACGCCGGGCGTACAGGTGCTCGACGTATCGAACCCTGCACAGCCGGTGTTATCCACGACCCTGAACGAACCGGCGATGCTGGGCGGAACCTGGGAAAGTCTGAAGGTCAACAAGGCACGCAAGTTGCTCGCGGCCACAGCAGTGCCGATCGCTGCCGGCACCGGCTACTTCTCCGTCTACGACATTTCCGACTGCACCCACCCCCGGTTGCTCAACCGGGGTGCCGGTACCGACGTCACGATGCCGCTGCCGTTCATCTCCCACGAAGGCGGCTTCTCCCCGGATGGCAACACCTACTGGGTGTCCGGGCCCGCACCGGGATTCCTCACCGCCATCGACATCAGAAACCCGGCCGAGCCGCGGATCATCTGGCAGGGATTGCACGGACTCGGCGGGCACGGATTCGGCATCACCCCGGACGGGAACCGGATGTACCTGTCGAATCTCGGTGGGATCACCGTCCTCGACATCAGCGCGGTGCAACGCGGCGACCCATATCCCACCGTCCCGCAGATCGCCACCTATCTGTGGACCGACGGCTTCTTCAATCAGCACAGCATCCCGGTCACATATGGGGACAAGCCCTACATCTTCACCGTCGACGAAACCGGCGGCGGCGGAATCAAGGTCTTCGATGTCGCCGACCCGGCGCACGCCGAGATCGTGCAGAAGATCAAGCTCGAGATCCAGCTCCCGGCCAATACCGCCGCGAACCTTCGGTCGTCGCAAGGCGGCTCGGTGTTCTCCTACGATCCGCACTACTGCGTGGTCGACCGCCCAGCCGACCCGACCGCGCTCGCGTGCTCCTGGGAATCGTCCGGGATCCGCGTGTTCGATATTCGCGATCTGAGCCGAATCAGCGAGATCGCCTACTACAACCCGCCGGCACAGACCGGAAAGAACGTTCAGCTCACCAACTCACCGCACGCACYGTCCTCGCTGATCGGTGTCTCACTCTTCAATTTCGTTCCGCTCGCCCGCGCCGTCTTCGAGGGCAAGACGGATCCGCGGGTCGCATTCGGCCCGCGCGCCGGAATGGTGGCGTTCGGCGACCTGTCCGCGGACTGGTGCTTCTCGCCTCCGGAGTTCCACGGCAACCAGATCTGGACCTCGTGCAGCGACAACGGTTTCATGGCGTTGCAGCTCGACGACGCCGTTTATCAACCACCGGCGAATCAGGCTTCGACTTATGGGCAGTGACACCACGCCGTCGTCGTTCCGCCGTCCCCTGGTCCTATTGCTGTGCGCCGTCGTGCTCGGTGCCGCCGGGGTCRCCGTCGGAATGTGGCTGCAGTCGGAGCGCGCTACGAACCCCGGCGGGGTCCAATTGTCATCAGCGGACATCGGTTTCGCACAGGACATGTCGGTGCACCACGAGCAGGCTGTGCTGATCGCCCAGACGATGCCGCAGGACGTCGATCCGCAGATCCGGGTCATCGCCGACCAGATCGTCGTCACACAGACCTCCGAGATCGCGGCGATGCGCGGCTGGCTCAACCTCTTCGACGAGCCGTTCACCAC
>NZ_JBFUGT010000248.1:0-9929 GCF_056402775.1 Rhodococcus sp. P3_B8 | reverse complement strand
GGCGAGGAGGTCAGGAGTGGGTGGCGAGATACCGCGCGGGATACTCGCCGCCGCCGTGGACGGCGAGATCCGCGCCGCTCACGTACGACGCCTGCGCGCTCGCCAGGAACAGGCAGGCGTCCGCGATGTCGGACGGCACCGCCATCCGCCCCATCGGCAGGGTCCGGGTGACGGCGGCGCCGCCGTCGTCACCGTAGACGGACGCCGCGCTCTCGGTGCGGATGAGACCCGTGGTGATGTGGTTGATGCGGACCTTCGGAGCCCACTCGAGCGCAAGCGCTTTCGTCAGAACCAGCAGGCCGGCCTTCGCGGCGCTGTACGCGGCGGTGCCGGGTTGCGGATCGTGGGCGGAGACGCTGCCGATGTTGACGATGGCACCGCCGTCGGACTGCTGTTGCATCACCGCGTTGGCGGCCTGGGCAACGGTGAAGGGCGCCAGCAGATTCAGCGCGACGATCTTCTCGACGAACCGCGGCGAGACGGTGGCCGCGTCGGCGTCGGGCGAACCACCCGCATTGTTGACGAGGACGTCGAGGCGGCCGAACCGCGCGACGGCCTCGTCGATCAGAGCGGCGGCGTCGGCATGGTCGCGGACGTCGGTCGCGCGGAACGCGGCGGTGCGCTCACCGCGCGCGGGCAGCGTGTCCGGTGCGGTCCGGCCGCACACGAGCACGTTCGCACCCGCGGCAAGAAACGATTCGGCGACGACGAAACCGATGCCCTTGGTTCCGCCGGTCACGACGACGGTGCGGCCACTGAAATCGAGAGGAGGGGGGATTGTCACGGGAAACCTTCGGAGTGAGGGAGCGCGAGGAGAACTGGCGCTCGAACGAGATCGGGTGAATCGGCACCAAGCCGAGAACAAGCAAATGCTTGGTTCGATAGTAGGGGAACGGGAGTGGACATGGGCAAACTCGACGGCAAGGTCGCGCTGATCACGGGTGCGGGTCAGGGGATCGGGCAGGGAATCGCCCTGGCCCTCGCCCGGGAGGGCGCGGCGATCGCCGTCGCCGGCCGGACCGAATCGAAACTGCACGGCACGTGCGAGCGACTCGCCGAACTCGGCGCCCGCGGCGAACCGGTGGTGTGCGACGTCAGCAGGCGCGCGGACATCGCGTCCGCCGTCGAGCGGACCGTGGACGTGTTCGGCGGCGTCGACATCCTGGTCAACAACGCCAACGACTGCACACCAGGACCGATCCTGTCGGTGATCGACGAGGAGTACGAGCGGTCCTTCGCGACGGGACCACTCGCGACGCTGCGCATGATGCAGTCGTGCCACCCGCACATGAAGGCGCGCGGTGGCGGAGTGATCGTCAACCTCGTCACGTCGGCGGCCGTGCGCTGGGACGCGAGCAACTACGGCGCCTACGGCTCGATCAAGGAGGGGATGCGTTCGCTGACCAGGTCGGCGGCGTGCGAGTGGGGCCGGGACGGCATCCGGGTGCTGTCCGTGGCCCCGCACGCCAAGAGTCCGGCCCTCGCGCGGTGGATGGAGCGGAACCCGGACGAGGCGGCGGAGTTCGTGGCGGGCATCCCGCTCGGACGCGTCGGCGACGCCGAAACCGACATCGGGCGCGCCGTCGTGTTCCTGGTGAGCGACGACGCCGGGTACCTCACCGGGGCCACCATCCCCCTGGACGGCGGGCAGTCCCGTTGGGGCTGACGGCGGGCAGTCCAGTTGGGGGTGACGGCGATGATCCGGGTCCCGCACAGCGGGAAGAGCTGCGGCCGCCGCCGTCGATGTGCACTAGTTTCGGCAGGATCGAATTACCGTAGCGAGAGGGCACCGTCGCGATGACGACCGTTGAAACACCACGCAGTTCGCGATCAGTAATGGTCACCGTGGCCGCTGTCGTGGAGGAGACGTCCGACGCCCGGTCGCTGGTGTTCGACGTCCCCGACGAGCGTCGGCACGAATTCGCCTACAAGCCCGGGCAGTTCCTGACGTTGCGCATCCCGAGCGACCGGACGGGATCCGTCGCCCGGTGCTACTCGCTGGCCAGTTCGCCATTCACCGACGACCTGCCGAAGGTGACGATCAAACGCACCGCAGGCGGCTACGGTTCGCACTGGTTGTGCGACAACGTCGGCGTCGGCGACCGCATCGAGGTCCTGCCTCCCGCGGGCGTGTTCACTCCGGCCAGCCTGGACGAAGACCTGATCCTGTTCGCCGCGGGCAGCGGAATCACTCCGGTGATGTCGATCCTCAAGTCGGCGCTCAGCGAAGGCAACGGGAAAGTCGTTCTGGTGTACGCGAACCGGGACGAGAAGTCGGTCATTTTCGCCGACGAGTTGCGGGAGCTCGCGGCCCGCCACGAACACCGGCTGACCGTAGTCCACTGGCTCGAGAGCGTGCAGGGCCTGCCGACACCGCGCCAGCTGGCGAATCTGTCGGACCGGTTCCGGGATCACCGCGCCTACCTGTGCGGACCGCGTCCCTTCATGGACGCGATCCACGAGTCGCTCGCACTCGCCGGCGTCCCGCGCGACCGGGTGCACGCCGAGGTGTTCACCTCCCTGTCCGGGGATCCGTTTGCAGAGGTTGTGGTCGAGGAACTGCCGGACACGGAAGCGGGAACGTCGACCGTCGAGTTGCAACTCGACGGCGAAGCTCACAGCCTGAGCTGGCCGCGCCAGGCGACACTGGTCGACGTCATGCTGTCGAAGGGCCTCGACGTCCCCTACTCGTGCCGCGAGGGCGAATGCGGTTCCTGCGCATGCACGGTGGTCCAGGGAGAGGTGGACATGGACAACGCGTCGATCCTCGATCCCGAGGACATCGCGAGCGGCTACATCCTCGCGTGCCAGGCCCGCCCCGTCAGCGAGCACGTGCGGATCGAGTTCTGATCGACGCCGGTATTACTTCTCCGTCTGCGCGGCCGCGGCGCGGGCATTGAGGTCGGCGAGGCGGATCGGGTAACGGGGTGGGCGATCGACGATCACCTCCCGGGTGACGGTGAGGTCGCGGTCGACGTGGAGCAGTTCGCCCGACTGCAGCGGCGTCCAGCCGGGGTCCTCGTCCATCTGCTCGCTGGCGACGACCACCGCCGGATGCTCGGCGAGATGCTCGGACCTGGCACGGATCCGGCCGGGGGTGCTCGCGTGCTGGAGGTGGCGACCACCGCTCGGACCGCCCACGCGCCGCTCGAGGAAAAGCAGGTCGTGGGTGTCCGGGTACCGTAGCGCCCACAGTTCGCCGGGTGTGGTCAGCAGGATGTTGAGCGCGTAGATCGGCACGTTGTCGGCCAGCCATCGGGCGGCCGAGGTGATGCCGGCGGTGACGTCGCCGCCGTTCCTGCCGATGTGACTGGTCACGAGGGCGAAGACGCGTTCGGAGTCGGTGTCGCCGTGAACGAGCGCGAGGTCGGGGCCCAGTTCCGCCTCGAGTTTCGGCAGGTCCTCGACCACGCCGTTGTGGGCGAAGACGCGACCGTCCTGGGCGAACGGATGGGTGTTCTGGGGAAGCAGGTCACCCGTGGTCGCGAAACGGATGTGCGCGACGAACGTGGCCGAATACCGATGCTTCGCCTCCTGCGCGAACTCCGTGTCCTCGTATGCGGCGAGCGGTTGCTTCTCCACCATCGGAGTTCCGTCCTCCGCGAACGTGCCGAGTCCGGTGCCGTCCGGCTCGCGGTGACTCTGCTGCGCCAGGCTGTCCGGGGCGTCCAGCAGCCAGAACGATGCGCGGACGCGATGAGGGGCGGCGGACAACCCGAACAATCGGCACATGATTTCCCTCTCGGATGGGGCGGATCAGCGGTAATCCGGGTTGGCGAAGTCGGGGCGGCAACCCGCGTCCCACTCCGAACGTTGATTTCCGTACGCGGGGAACCCGCCGGCCTTCTTCAACATCGCGGCGACGTGCATCAGGTTGTACGTCATGAACGTGGTGTTGCGGTTGGTGAAATCGTTCTCCGGGCCGCCCGACCCTTCGTCGAGATACGAGGGGCCCGGGCCGGCCTCACCGATCCATCCGGCGTCTGCCTGCGGTGGGATCACGTATCCGAGATGCTGGAGGCTGTAGAGGACGTTCATCGCGCAATGCTTGACACCGTCCTCGTTGCCGGTGATCAGGCAACCCCCGGCGCGCCCGTAGTAGGCGTACTGGCCGTGGTCGTTGAGAATCGACGAGCAACCGTACAGTCGCTCGATCACCTGCTTCGTGACGGAACCGTTGTCGCCGAGCCAGATCGGACCGGCCAGGACCAGGATGTCGGCGTCCAGCACCCGCTGAAACAGTCGGGGCCATTCGTCGCTCGGCCATCCGTGCTCGGTCATGTCCGGGTACACGCCGGTCGCGATGTCGTGGTCCACCGCCCGGATCTGGTCGACCGAGACCCCCTCCTGCTCCATCAGGCCGACACTGCGGTCGATCAGCCCCTGGGTGTTGCTCACTTCGGGAGACCGCTTCAGGGTGCAGTTGACGAACAGGGCACGCAGACCGCTGAAACGGGGGGTCCCGTCCTGCGGCGACGGATCGGTCATCAGTCCTCCCACGGAAAGAGTCCGGAAGTCCACGATATGCCGCGGCGGACCCTGTTCGTGGCAGAAGAGTCCGCCCSGTCCGGGGCGATCCCGGACCGGGCGGACCCGGGTGTTCTCAGCCCAGCGCGGAGATAGCCTTCGCGACGCCCTCGCCGTAGGCCGGGTCGCACTGGGTGCAGTTGTCGATGTGCCGCTGCACGACCTGCTGCGACGCGCCGTTGATGGCCCGCGCGGTGTTCTCGAACAACACCTGCTTCTGCTCGTCGCTCATGTTGTTGAACAACACGCGCGGCTGCGAGAAGTAATCGTCGTCGTCCTCGCGGAAGTTGAACCGGTCGGCGAACGCGCCCACGCCCTGCGCGGGATCGCGGTACCGGCTCTGCTCCTGCCACTTGCCGTAGCTGTTCGGCTCGTAGTGCAGGGTGCCACCGTTGTTGCCGTCGACCCGCATGGCACCGTCGCGGTGGAAGTTGCTCACCGGGCAACGGGCCGCGTTGACCGGGATCTGGTAGTTGTTCACACCGAGGCGGTAGCGCTGCGCGTCACCGTAGGAGAACAACCGGCCCTGGAGCATCTTGTCCGGGGAGAAGCTGATGCCGGGCACGACGTGCGCAGGGTTGAACGCTGCCTGTTCGACCTCGGCGAAGTAGTTGTCGGGGTTGCGGTTGAGTTCCCATTCGCCGACCTCGATGAGCGGGTAGTCGGCCTTCGGCCACACCTTCGTCAGGTCGAACGGGTGGTAGGGGACCGTGTCGGCGTCGGCCTCGGGCATGATCTGCACGCACAGCTTCCACTTCGGGAAATTGCCGGCCTCGATGGCGTCGAAGAGGTCCCGCTGGTGGCTCTCGCGGTCGGCGCCGACCAGGGCCTCGGCCTCGGCGTCGGTGAGGTTCTCGACACCCTGCTGCACGCGGTGGTGGAACTTCACCCAGAAGCGTTCGCCCTCGGCGTTGATGAAACTGAAGGTGTGCGAACCGAATCCGTGCATGTGCCGGTACGACGAGGGGATGCCGCGGTCACTCATCACGATGGTGACCTGGTGCAGCGACTCGGGCAGCGACGTCCAGAAGTCCCAATTGTTGTCGGGGCTGCGCAGATTCGTGCGGGGGTCACGCTTGACGGCGTGGTTGAGGTCGGGGAACTTCAGCGGGTCGCGGAAGAAGAAGACCGGGGTGTTGTTGCCGACGAGGTCCCAGTTGCCTTCTTCGGTATAGAACTTGACCGCGAAGCCGCGGATGTCGCGCTCGGCGTCGGCGGCGCCGCGTTCACCGGCGACGGTGGAGAAGCGGGCGAACAGCTCGGTCTTCTTGCCGACCTCGGAGAAGATGTTCGCGCTGGTGTACCGGGTGATGTCGTTCGTGACGGTGAACGTTCCGTACGCCCCGGAACCCTTGGCGTGCATGCGACGTTCCGGAATGACCTCGCGGTCGAAATGTGCGAGCTTCTCGAGGAACCAGACGTCCTGCAGCAACTGCGGCCCGCGTGGCCCGGCGGTCACGACGTTCTGGTTGTCGGGCACGGGTGCGCCTACGGCCGTGGTGAGCTTGTCGCTGGTGTTCGCAGTGGTCTCTCGGCTCACAGTGGATCCCTTCGTTGCTGGCTGTCGCTCTGGGTTTTCTGGAACTGACTGTCGAGCAAGAGGCTTCGCCGACGGGCAGTCGACGTGGCGGATCGAACCACACTCACGGCGTGCGACGTGGTGGTGGTCGCCTCCCGCCCTCGTGTGTTCACGGTCACACTGCACCACCGTTTCTTGAATTAGTCAAGAAAGCGCGGGCTAACTTTCGATCGGGGTCGCCGTCTCCAGCGCCGCAACCAGGAACTCTTCCGGAACATTCGGCCAGTCGGACTGCCAGCGGCCGGCCCGCCTGTCCTCGAGGAGAGCCGTCAGCGCGGGCACCATGCGCGGACCGCCGTCGATCAGATAGCGCACGAAGCCGATTCGTGCACACGTCGCGGCGACGGACGCCAGCACCGGCTTGGCCTCGTCGACCCGGCCCGCCGCGACCAGGCATGCGACGAGCAGGCGACTGGCCTGCATGGCCGCCCTCGGCCGGCTCTCCCGTTCGACCCGGCGCACCCATTCCTCGGCGCGGCGACACGCGACGTCGGGCTCGACGGCCGACTGCTTCCGGATCTCGGTGGCGTCGTCGAGCTGCGCGACGATCTCGGCGAAACCGAAATCGGGTACCCGGGTCGCCTTCCCGTCACCGGCCGCCGGCTGGGGTGACGCGGGCAGACCGAGCCGGACCCGCTCGTTCTCGACCCGGGCCCGCAGCCGCGGGAGTCCCAGCGACGCCGCCGCGGACGCACCCTCGTCGAGGTGGCGGGCAGCGGACGCAAGATCGCCACGACCCGCCTTCAGCCGCGCGCCCGTGACGAAGCGGGCGATCATGAAATCGACGATGCCGCCCTCGGGTCCGAGCTCGTAACTCTCGTCGAGGAGTTGTTCGGCCTCGTCGAGATGGCCCAGTTCGTACATCAGCTCGCCGAGGAGTGCGCCTGCGAGTCGTGCGGCATGCGAATGGGTACCTGCCGACTTCGTCGCGGTCTGCACAGCCAGCCGGAAGTTGTCCTCGGCCGCGGCGATGTCGAGTTGTTCCATCGCGGCGATGCCGGCGAAGCTGTACCCGTACATCGTGCTGAACGGTCCGACGGTCCGCTGGTGGTACCCGGTCGCCCACTCCTGCAGGCGGCGTGCCTCCACGAAATCGAATTGGGCGATCGCGACGGCGGATGCGAGATTCGACCCCGCCGAAACCACCCACGCGCGCAGGGTTTCCGGGCGGGCCAGGCATTCGGCGATGAGGTCGGGGACTCCGGCGATGCGATCGGACGACACCGCGATCACGGCACGGACGATGTCGGCCTCGACTCGGATGTCCGCCTGCTCGGTGTCGCTCAGCGTCGAGGTCTCGAGGGCCGACGCGACCAGCGACAGCGACCGCAGCGTCGGCGCCACCCGTTGCAGGAGGATGTTCGCCCACGCGACCGCGATCTGGATGCGGGGACTGGACTCGACCAGCGGCCGCGGCAACTTGTCGACGAGGCCGAGCAGCGCAACCATCCGCGAGTGCTCCACCAGATACATGCCCTGCTCCTCGACAACCGCGACGGCCACGTCGCGATCGCCCGCCGCCAACGCGTGATCCACTGCGTCGCTGACGTAGTGGTGGTCGGCGAACCAGTGCGCGGCCGCACGGTGCAGGTCCGCGATGCGCGACGGATGATCGCGTTCGAGGCGTCGGCGGAGGTACTCGGCGAACAGATGGTGGTACTCGAACCACTCCCGGTCCTCGTCGAGGCTGCGCAGGAACAGGTCGCGCGATTCGACCTGCTCGAGCAGGGCCTGACCGTGGGTCACGTTCGCCAGCACGCAGGCGAGGTCGCCGCACACCCGCTCGGTGACGGACGTGGCCAGCATGAAGTCGAGCAGCGCAGGCTCGAGCGTGCTGAGCACGTTCTCCGCCAGGTACTCGCCGATCGCGTGGTGCCGGCCCGACATGTGCCGGATGAGGTCGCCGGGATCGGTGCGATCACGCAGCGACAGCGACGCCAGTTGCAGCGCCGCCACCCACCCGTCCGTGGTCTCCTCCAGCGCTTCCACATCGGAGTCCTCCAGGTGCAGTCCACCGAGGTCGACCAGGAACCGCTGTGACTCGGTGATGTCGAAGCGCAAAGCAACGGAATCGATTTCGACGAGCTCGTCACGCACCCGCATCTTGGCCAGCGGAAGCCCTGCCTGGCTTCGGCTGCTCACCACCATCTGCAAGTGGTGGCAGCCGTTCTCCAGGATGAAGTCCATCGCGGCGATCGTGTCCGGCGACGTCACGCGATGCCAGTCGTCGATCATCACCACCACGTGACGCCTGCTGTCGTGGACCTGATTCACCAGCGAGGTCAGCACATACCGTTCCGCTTCGGCGCCGTTCTCGTCGAGCGCCTGCCCCAGCTCGTCCGCCAGGGTCGGCTCGGCCCGGCGGATCGCCTCGACGAGATGGGACAGGAACCACACGACGTTGTTGTCGTCGTTGTCCACCGTCAGCCAGGCGACGGCGGCGCCGTCCTCGATCAGCACGTCGCGCCACTGGGCCGCCACCGTGCTCTTCCCGAAGCCGGCGGGCGCGTGGATGAGCGTCAACCGCCTCCTCTGACCCATTCGGAGCAGATCCAGGAGGCGGGTGCGCTCCACCAGGGACCGCATCGGGGTCGGCGGCCGGAAGCGGGCCGCGGCGCTCGGCGGGGTGGCACCCGACCGCCGGCGGTAGCTGCGACTGTGCCCGGACGTCGAGGACTGCGTGGTCGGAGTCGACGTGTGCTCGGTGCGCGGAAACTCGTCGGCCGCGGCGGGGAGCGCCATCTCGTCGACATCGAGCCCGTGCCTGCGCTCGATGTCGCGGAGTTCCTGGCCGAATTCCGCGGCCGAAGCCGGGCGGTCGGTCGGTTCCTCGGCCATGGCGCGCTCGACGGCCGAGCACACGTCGTCGGGAATGTCCTCGCCCCGCAGGTCCGGAACGGGTTGCGTGGCGATACGGAGGAACTGCGCGACGAGCCGCTCCCCGCTCCGCCGCTCGAACGCGGCATGCCCGGTGAGCAGGCAGAACAGGGCGGCGCCCAAGCTGTACACGTCGGAGGCCGCGGACGGTGCGTCACCCCGGAGGACCTCCGGCGCCGTGAACGCGGGCGAACCGGTGATCATGCTCGACGTGGTCTCGAATCCGCCCGTGACCCGCGCGATGCCGAAGTCCGTGAGCTGCGGTTCGCCGTATCCGGTGAGCAGGATGTTGGCGGGTTTCACGTCGCGGTGCAGGGTGCCGAGCCGGTGCGCCGTCTCCAGAGCGCCCGCCAGCTTCACGCCGACGCGCAGCGTTTCACTCCACGGCAGCGGCCCTTCGCGGCGAATCCAGGCGTCCAGCGAATTGCGCGAGTGGTACGGCATCACGATGTACGGCCTGCCGCTGCGCGTCACCCCGGACTGCAGGATGTCGACCACGTGGGGATGCCCCGACAATTTTCCCATCGCACGCTGTTCCCGCAGGAAGCGTTCGCGGTCCTCGCCGTCCAGATCGGAGGACAGCACCTTGATCGCGACCGTGCGATCGAGCGCGGTCTGGAGGCAGCGGTAGACGACCCCGAACCCTCCCCGGCCGATCTCGCGGGCGTCGTCGAATCCTTCCGACGACAATTCCGCGACGATGTCGGTCACGACGATCCGCTTGGTAGCCTGCGGATCCGAGTCGGTCGGCCCGGAACTGCTTTCCGGGTGTCGTGGCACACTCAATGAAATCACCTTCTCGGTGCACTGACGCCAGCATATCGCGGTCGCACGACACAGAGAGCGGTGTTCGAGAACGAGTAGACCCGAGGAGAATTCGACGGTGACGGATACCGGTATTGCGGCAGCGGACACGAGCCTGGCCGAGCGGACCCTCGCCCAGCTC
>NZ_JBFUGT010000247.1:0-9947 GCF_056402775.1 Rhodococcus sp. P3_B8 | reverse complement strand
CTCGGGTACGAAGTCGACCCGATGTCACCAAAACAATGCCAATCAGTCGGTTTTTCCTGCACGATGCACCCAGCACCACCCACCCGACGAACAGGACCACCACATGCGCACGACCGCCCGCACACCACACTCCACGCCGCCGCGGCCATCCCCCTCGCCATCGCAACCGCCGCACCGGCATCAGCGGCCGAAGCCACCGACGTCACCTACGCCTTCAGCGTCACCGGATCGACCGTGACCAACACAATCACCAACAACACCGGCGCCACCATCGGCTGCACCACCTCCCTCGCCGCCGCACCCGGCGGCGTACTCCCACCGCTCGACGACATCATGCGCAGCGGGCAGTCCCTATACCAGCAGGACGACATACCACCTGGCACCACAACCCAATCGGTCACCGACGTCCCCGACGGCTCCTACGTCGCCCTCGCCTCCTGCGGACGCGAAGGAACCGACCCCGCCATGTGGGTCTCCAACTACCCCGGCATCGAGCAATACCTGGTCCAGTTCCCGATGACCGCCTACACCGTGCAACAAGCCTCCACCGTCGTCACCGTGCCCAGCGTCGACCCCGCACCACCCGCCGCCGCACTCGTCCCTGACCTCAGCGAACTAGGCACCCTCTTCGGCAGTTGAGCTCACCTGCCCGAGCCGGCGGACCCGGCGGCGCCCACCCAACTGTGGGAGCCGGCGGACCCGGCGGCGCCCACCCAACTGTGGGAGCCGCCGCCCCGCACCGCCAGCAGATGCGACATCGATCCTCCTGCTCGGACCATGCGTCACCGTGCGCAGCGGAACCCGCGAGCATTCCGATCACCAGCACCGTGTGGACCGTCGGGCCGACCAACTCGGCCCCAAAGGCTTGGAACCCTACGGCGGCCGCGAGAAGCCCTAGCGACGTCCGGATCCAGGCCAGAAACGTCCGCTCGTTCGCGAGGGTGAAACGTGGATCCGGATCTGTACCCACGCGGAAGGCTCGGGGTCGCCATCTGCCCGCACGAACCTAACTCGAGAACAGACACGGCGTCAGCAGGCCGGTGAGCGCACGCCAAAGAGGCTGATCCRTGCACGCCCGGGCATCGTCCGGACCGGCACCATGATTGCGGCGTGAAGTCGAGTCAACAGTCTGCGTGTGTCTCGAGTTCCGGCAGCCGATCCGCACCCCAACTGCGGTGGATGTGCCCCACCACGCGATCGAGCTCGCCTCGGGTGACCCCAGCTACTTCGCCTGGCTCCAGTGGATCGAAGTGGAATATGTACAGCCGGGAGGCAAACTGCTCGAACGGTAGCGAAGATTCGCCGAATCTTTCGCCTTGACCTGCGGTGCTCACGACGACGCCGTCACCCCAGTCCTGTCCGCTGTCATTGTTGGGGTTGTAGAAGTAAMCGCGCATCACCTCTTGCGGGTCCAAATTGACCCGCAGCACGGTGATCGCATGCCAGCCGATGAATCGGGCGGCGCTGTCGGTGACAGCGATACCGGCCGGTTGGGGGTGAATGAGCGGTTGGTTGCCGTTGTAGAAGGGGTGATAGCTGGCATAAAAATGACGAAGGAACTCGTCGAGTTCGGTCAGTTTGCCGGTTGGCACGTCCACGTTGATACGGAACCCGCGGCCCGACCACCAGCCGTGGAACTCCGGGTTGACCCAGCGGTGCGGGTCGCCTTCGCGGTCGGCGCACCGCCTCCCCATCTCCGCGTAGATGCGGTCGAGGTGCGGCACGACGAGCAGCGATACCGGGTCGAGGTCGACTGGCAGCACGGTCGCAACACCGGACGCACTGTCGCGAGACGAAATCGGTTGCCCTTCGAAATGCATGACGATCTCGTCGTCCCGTGCCGCCCACACCAGGGTTTGGAGCAGGTAGTCCGGATCGTTGTACGCCCACATAGACAGCGCCCTCGCCGACTGGCACGTCGGGTTGTCGCCTTGTCCCACTCCCAGCGGCAAGCCCAGGATCGACAGCATTCCGGACAACAGCCAAGCCCGAGCGTCCAGCGTCGGCCCGAAGGTCCGGGTCAGGCGTTGCCGCGAATACTCCGACAGTGGTTGCGCCAGTTGGCGCCACATGGCGGGGGCGACGGCCGGTTGATAGAGAATGCCCCGTTCCAGCATCAACGCGAGACCGTAGATGCATTGGGCGGTCTCGATATGGACCGCATTGTCGATGAGGCTGCGCACCAGGTCGTGGTAGCAGAGCAGGCAGTCGCGGCCGGTGCTGGACAGCCCCAGGGCTTCCCCGATCAGGTACTCCCCTTTTTCGAGCAGGTACCGCAGCAGTACGGCGTGGTACGGCGAGACCAGTCCGGTGTCGTGCATTGCGCGCGCGAATCCGGCCGCTTCGTACTGGAGGCCGCTGCTGTCCATTGCTTCCAGGCGACTGCGGTAGACATCGACGCCCGGGTCTTCCCGGCAGGCATCCGTTGTGCCGAAAAGACTGCTGATCAGACGATCGGCGCCGACCCCGCTGGCACCCGGTTCGATGTCCGGACTGTTCCTGTATACGGCGATCTGTGTGATCATCTGCTTGACCTGATCGACCTGTATTGGCCGCTGCCGCAGGATCCTCCAGATCTCCTCCACGAGGTGTTCGAGGATATTGTCGTACCCGACGCCCTGTCCCAGATGACGGAACAGTGCCCGGGTCGCCTGCGCCAGGCGTCCCTGTTGTTCACGCTCCGCTTCGCTGGGGGGCGTCAACAACAGCGACATGTTGACGGCCAGGACTTGCGAAAGATGGTGCCTGGCTTGCTCGGCGGAGATCAACGGGTGCGCATACTCGCCCTTGGCGACGGCCAGCAGGCGCAATTCGTTGACGGCCTCCAGTACCACCGTGTCCGCATTGGCGCTGCTCAATGCTCCGGTGCTCAGCGCCGGGATGAGAATCTGTGGTTCGGCCCAGTCGGTGCCGACGAACAGGCCCGCTTCGTCCAGGTCCGCCGCGCGGGCCTGCACCGCTGCGGCGCCCCCCGGCTGCAATAGAACCAGACGCAGGGCGTCCAGCACCGGGCGTAGCTTGACGTGTTTACCGAAATCGCGGGTCACTGCCAACGATCGGGTGGCATCGTCGAGCCCGGCCAGACGTTTCTCCAACGTCGTGCTGTCGGTATTCGTATCGCTGCTGGTCGATTTCAACCGGGGATCCTCACGTATGAACGGACCTGCTCGACTCAAACGTAGAAGTCGAGTTCTTCCTGTTTCTTCAGTAGATCACGCATCTCGTAGGGATCGTCACCGAAGAAGTGGAGGAGTCCCCAATGCGTGCCGAATGCAGTTCGCTTGGTGACCGTCTCTTCCAATGGCGCTGTGAGCTCGTGGGATTCGAAATAGATGTGGTCCTCGGTCTCCTCTGGCATACACAGTTGGCTGACGACGCGTCGTCGTGGATAGACACCGAAACAGCCGGCATGCCCCTTGGCGTCCACCACTTCCTTCGGGAAGAAGTCCTCGATTTCTTCTTCCGTCGTCTTGGGATCGAATGCCAGCACCAGGCCCTGATATGCGTTGAACCCGTAGGCACGTTCCAGCAACTCGAACACCTTGAAGCCCGGCGGACGGTACGCGACCTCTCCGAAGTACATCTCTCCGTCGCTGGTGACGAAGTACTCGGGATGAACGAACCCGAATTCGATGTCGAAGGTCTTGATCAGTTTCTCGATCTGACGAGTGATCTCCGGACGGTACTTCTCCAACTCCGGTGTGGCCGGGACGAACACGGAGTATCCGAGGGTCACGTACTCCGAGATGTTGAGGAAGCGGATCTTTCCGTTGTGAATCCATGCCTCGACTGCGAACTCCCACCCGTCCAGATGAGACTCCATCAAGACCGGGAACTCCTCGTCCGGGATGGTGTCGACCTCATCCGGGGTGCGGATCACCCGGTGCCCGAGACTGCCGGCCTTGTCGAAGGCTTTGAGATGGATCGGATCGTTCGGGTCGCCGTCCAACTTGAGCAATGTCTGGTTGACTCGCTTGAGGAATCGGATGACGTCGTCGCGTTCGTGGGCTTCCTCGAAGATTCCCACGCGGATGCCGCCGAGTTGGGCGCGACGTTTCATCAAGGCCTTGTCGCGCAGCAGCAGAGACTGGCCGAAGAGTCGTGGATTGTCGAGAAGAACGGAGTTGATCGCGCCCGCCCACTCGACGGTCTCCTCGAACAGTGGGATCGCGACGTCGACACCTTTCGCCTTCAGCGTCTCGGCGATCTCCATTGAACGATCGTTCAATCGCTCGAAATTCCACGGCACATACGGAATTCCGTGTTCCTTGCAATAATCTTCGGCCCAATCGGGCGCGACGACGAGATATCGCCTGTCGAAACGGTCAACAGCTTCGATAGCATTCAAACTCCAACCCAGAAGGGCGACATACCCTTTCTCCGGGTTTCTGGTTTTCGATTCGGGCTTCGATACCGACAACTCTCTGCTCCTCTCGAAAGGCATTCGGAACGCATGAGCGGGCAGACGAAATTCGGGCGTGGCCGCAGCGTCGTTGACAGCGCGGTAACGCTCGATTGCGTCGATCTTCACCGCATCCATGCAGTGAAGGCTACCTGCAGGCGGTTTTCGGCCCGTTCCCACACCGGTTCAGTGCCGTCTCACACCGGCCTGACCAGCCGAGACGTTGTTTGGGTTGTTTCATATCGATGCACGGGGTGTGCTCGGTGAGAGGGGTATCGATGCGGCGGTGTCGGTGTGTGTGGTCACTGCATGGCAGCAGGCGGTGACTACGTTGTGGTGTAAGGCACCACCTGGTTGCCGCCGATGCGTCCGTTTTCCAACGGCCGAGGACGTTTCCGCTCTCGTCGAAGACGAACACCAGGGTCCGACCACGGAAGGTTTCGACCGCGCGGTCGCCGAGCGACACGGTTCCTACTGCATTCGAGGGCAGTGTTTCGATGTTCGCATCCGTGTACTGCGGTGCGGTGCTGCAGGAGGCAGCGACCATCATCACCGCCACCAACGCCGCAACATGGGCCACAGAATTTTCTCTGCGTGTTTCGACGACCCATGCCGCGACCTGCGCGCGTGAAGTCAATCCCAACTTCGTAAGTAGGTGTTCGACATGCCCCTGAGCGGTGCGAGGGGAAATTACCCAGCGAGCAGCGATCTCCTTATTCGTCAGGCCCTCGGCAATCAGATCAGCAACTTCCAGCTCACGCTTTGTCAGGTGCGCGGCGGGACCGCAAGGGATCGACTCCGGAGGATGAAGTTGCTCACCCAAGGCGTAGGCGACCGCGGCGTCGAAACCCAACGCCGCGCCGTCACGATGCGCAGATGCATAAGCCTCCGTACTCGAGGCACGCTGCGTCGCGCCTTCACAGGCTTTCTGGTACTCACTCAAATTGGGCAGTACGACAATCGCGCTTCCCACAGACCGGCTGAGCTCCTCCGATGCCCGATCCATGCCAGCGCCTGCAGACACAGGCTTGCGTTGAACCGGTCGTTCACTTTGAGGTCGATTTGCAGCGCCTGTTCGAGCAGCTGGACGCCTCGTTCACGATCGCCGCGTCGCCACACGGCGACCGCCGATCCGGGACGATGGGGGTCGACTGGAAGTATCCCTTCGGGCGAATTCGAGCATTGTCTCCAGCTCCATCGAAGGATGAGCCATCGCGCCCGTGACACGGGCGATGTCCGACCAGCACAGCCACCGCGTATGCCCGCCGTCGTCGACCGACTGCACCGGGTGCAGCACGCTGTGTGCGGTTTGCGGCTGTGAGCAGGCGGCGCCGCGGCCCGCATGCCATCCTCGAGGAATGGCACGAACGTGGTGGTCGGTGACGGTGGAGCTGCTCGGCGGGCGCGGCGAGGAATTGTGGCCATGGCCCGGCCGCGTCTTCGCGGTCGGACCGTCGCATACCTTCCTGGATCTCGCGAATGCGATCAACGACGCCTTCGCCCGGTGGGACCGCTCGCACCTGTCGATGTTCACCCTTGCCGATGGACGAATGGTCACCGACACGGAGACTGGGGCCGAGATGGTGGAGTCGCTCGGCGGGCCCATCACCGAGGCGGTGGACATCGAGTCGGCCAAAGTCGCTCGGCTGCTGGGGCCCGGGGCGGAGTTCCAGTTCACCTTTGACCTGGGTGATGACTGGACCCACCGCTGTGTGATCGGCGGCGACAAGGTCGACCCCCTGGAAGTGCTGGGGATCACGCCAGGGAAGCCTCTGCCGTACTGGGGGTGGGGCGCCATCCCGGATCAGTACGGGCGCCGGTGGTCCGACGACGACGGGCAGAGCCGAGCACCGCGCAGACCGAGCCATCCGCACCCGATGCTGCTGCACGCGTGGCCCGCACAGGACCAGGTGCCCGCACTCGATGTGTCCGAGCTGCGCGCCGCTATCGCGGCAGCAGATGCCGCCCGGTTCCTCGCCGCGGTGCGGGGACATGACGTCGACGACGCGCTGCAACAGGTAGGGGCCGGAATACCGATGGCACTGAAGCAGCGACGGGAGCAGGCCGAGCCGGTGGCGGTGTCGGTCATCAACCGGCTGACCTGGCGCGCCGGCGCGGGTGACGGGGTGCTGGCCGAGGACCTGCTCGCGTGTCTGCGCGGCGAGCCGCTGGCCGGGCGGGTGGTGCCAGTCGACCTCGAGATGCTCGGTGCCGAATTGGAGGGGGATCTGGGCATGTCCACCGGTGGCTACCTCGACCTGCGCACCGGACAGGTGTACGACGCCAGCAGCACTGATCCGATGATGGTCGGCGAGGACGCCGCCGTCGACGTGGAGACCGAGCCCGACCGTTGGCTCCGGTTCGACCGCACCGGCTCGCGGGATGGCTGGCGGGACATGGCGGCCTTCGCCGAGCGGCAACACGATTCGGCGCTACGGGAGCGGCTGGAGCGGGCGATCGAGGGCAAGGGCGCGTTCGGCCTATTCCGCGACCTCGTCCACCAGGAGAGCCTCACCGACCAGTGGTACACCTTCGCCACCGACCGTCAACTGGGTCGTGCCCGCGAGTTCCTCGCCGACAACGGCATCCGCGTGGGCTGACGGGCACCACACAGGAACTGCTTGACCACCGGCTCCTCACTGGTGAGCAGCACCTCCCGCGGACCGAACATCACAAGATGACGACGGAACAGCATGCCGATGTTGTGCGACACCGTCCGCGCGAGATTGATGTTGTGCGAGACGATCAGATCGTCGCGTCGATCTCGGCGGCGGTCCGCAAGATCGGGCGAGAACTCGTAGGATCTCGGGCAGGGGCGAGTTCGCTCCAGATTCTCGTGCGCTGGCACGCAGGTATACAACGCGGACGACGTCCTGGTGATCCCGGCTGGACTGGCTCGGCTGGTCGAGGCTGCATCTATAGCTGTCCTCACTCCAGGGCGGAGACGAAAGTCAGCGTCGCGCGATGATGGTGTCGGCGGCGTCGTGCAGCGCCCGGGAGACGGCATGCATGCTCGGGGTGTACTGCCGACGCGCAAGCGAAGCGATGTAAATCGATCGTGTCGGAACCCGGTCGGTGGGAAGAAATCGCACAGCGCGGACGTCCGGGCGATGGTGTGCGACGGCCAGACGCGGAACCATGGCGATGCCCACCCCCGCGGCGACCATCGCTTCGATCTCTTGGTAGTCATGGGCCTCGTAGACGACGTTCGGGGTGAACCCTGCCGTCTCGCAGCTACGGTAAAGCACTTCGGCGGCGGGGTGGTCTGCGTTGCGGATGATCCACTTCGCCGATCGCAGCGATGCCACCGCGACATTGTCGATGTACGGCCCCTCGAGCGGGACGAGCAGGACCGTTTCGTCCTCCATCAGCGGTATGAGGGCCAGGGATTTCTCGGTCTCCTCGGTCCAGTCGTAACTCCAGAGCAACGCCATTTCGACCTCGCTCGAATGGAGCATTTCCAACAGTCGCGGGCGGACCGCGGATTGGACCCGCACGTCGATGCCGGGCCAGTGGGCGTGATAGTCCTTCAGCGCGTCCGAGAGTAGTGAGGCGCTGACGGTCGGGAAGGAGCCGAGTCGGACGGTGCCGCGCTCGAGCCCCAGCAGAGCCTCCAAGTCACCACGGGCAGCGCGCATTTCCTGACGGAACAGCCGCGCACGCGTGACGAGAATTTCACCGGCCTCGGTCAACCGGACGCCGCGAGGCAGGCGGGTCAGTACCGGCTGACGGATCTCCTGTTCCAGTTTGGCGATGCGCTGCGACGCGGCGGATGGCGTGACGTTGGCGCGTTCGGCGCCGCCGGTGAGGGATCCGGCCTCGGCAATGTCGAGGAGCAGGAACAGTGTCACTACATCGAACGAGTTGCGCATCGATACCTCTCACAAGCCTTTAATCCTGCTAAACCCCGCCGTAGAAATACGACATTGTCATAAACATAACCCGCTCATAGTGTGATCTGGGTAATGATCAAGCGAAGGATGTGACATGCAGACGATCGCAACTCCCTCACCACCCGGGATCACGGCACCGAATCGCCCCGTCGATCCCGTCGGTCGCCCAGTGCGCTCACTGCGGCTCCCGTCGGCCGGCATCGATGAGGTACTGCAACCCGGTGCGGGGTGGGCGGCCGACGCCGTCGACAGTCACCTCGGGCGGCGTCGTGCACCGCGTACAGCGCCTGCGGGAGTGACAGCTCCCGATCTACATCGCGTGACTCCGCCCCATATTCACGTCTGTCCGTCGCGACCGGCCGCCGACCAGGCGCCGTTCGATCCGCCCCGCAGCGAACCGAAAGAACGCCCATGACTTCCATCGAGATACTGCCACTGATCGCGTTGGTGGCAATGTTCGTGATAGCCACCTTCTTCCCCATCAACATCGGCATATTGGGGTTCATCGGCGCTTTCGTCGTGGGGGCGTTCCTCCTCGGCTACGACGACAAGGAAATCCTCGCCGAGTTCCCCAGTTCGATCGTGCTGACGATCATCGGCGTCACCTACTTCTTCGGTATGGCGAAGAAGAACGGGACCATCGACCTCCTGGTCAACGCCTGTATACGCGGCGTTCGCGGACGAGTGACGATCGTCCCGTGGGTGTTCTTCTTCTGCGCCTCCGTGCTCACGGCCCTGGGAACGTTCAGCCCGGCGGCCGTCGCATTGATCTCCCCGGCGGCGATGTCGTTCGCCGCCCGGACCCGGATGAGTCCGCTGGTAATGGGCATCATGACCATCAACGGCGCGCACGCCGGAGCGTTCTCCCCAATCTCGGTCTCCGGTGTCCTCGTCCGCGACATCGTCGAGTCGAGCGGCCTGACGATCGCCCCCTGGACCCTGTTCTTCGCCAGCTACGGCATCAATTTGCTGCTCTCGGTCCTCACAGTGGTCGGCTACGCCGTCCTTGCCCGGGTACGGAACCTCGAGTTCTCCGCCACCGGCTCGAGCGCCGGCATCGACTCCGACGGTGGTGGGAGCGCGCTGAGCACCCCCACCGCGGGTCCCGGGGGAACGCCGGCCGGCGAATCGTCCAGCGGGGGCGGCACTCAGGTCCTCATCCGGACGCCGCGCACCGAGGTCGTCACCGACCACGACGTGCAGCCGGTCACCGGGGTCCAGAAGCTCACCCTCGTCCTGATTGCCGCGGTGTTGGTGCTGGTCCTGGTGCTGCATATGCCGATCAGCTTYGTCGCCATCGCGGCCGGTGCGATCCTCGCCTTCACCGACCTGTCCAAGCAGAGTGAGGCTATCGCCGGTATCAGCTGGTCCACCGTGCTGCTCGTCGCCGGCATGGTCACCTACATCTCGCTCATGGAAGAGATCGGCACGATCGACCACCTCGCCGAGATGGCGATCACCATCGGCGCACCGCTGCTGGTCGCCGTCGTCCTCTGCTACGTCATCGGCGTCACCTCGGCGTTCGCATCGTCGACCGCGCTGCTCACCGCGGTCATCCCGCTCGCGCTTCCTCTGCTGCAGACCGGGGCGCTGCCAGTCGTCGGAGTCGTGGCAGCACTCGCCATCTCCGCCACCGTCGTCGACGTCTCCCC
>NZ_JBFUGT010000246.1:0-9996 GCF_056402775.1 Rhodococcus sp. P3_B8 | reverse complement strand
CCCTTGAGGTCCGCGCCTGCGGCGAAGATGAAGGGCTTACCGGTGATCGCGATCGCGACGGGGTGGGCGGCGAACGCCTCGTCCAGTGCGGCGTCGAGGGCCTTCAGGCCGCCCGGGCCGAACGACGACGGCTTGGTGTGGTCGAAACCGTTGTCGAGGGTGATCAGCGCGACCGGGCCCTCGATGCCGGGTACGGCGACGATCTTGGTGTACGCGTTGGTCACGACCTCGTCGGCGAATGCCGTTGCAATGTCGGTCATCTACTTGACTCCATCGAAGTTCGGGTTCTCCCAGATCACGGTTCCGCCCATGCCCAGACCGATGCACATCGTGGTCAGGCCGTAGCGGACGTCGGGGCGCTGGGCGAATTGGCGGGACAGCTGGGTCATCAGGCGGACACCGGAGGACGCGAGGGGGTGGCCGCACGCGATGGCGCCGCCCCACTGGTTGACTCGCGGATCGTCGTCGGCGATGCCGTAGTGCTCGAGGAACGCGAGGACCTGAACGGCGAAGGCCTCGTTGATCTCGAACAGGCCGATGTCCTCGATCTTCAGGCCGGTACGGGCCAGCAGCTTCTCGGTGGCCGGCACCGGGCCGATGCCCATGACGGCGGGGTCGACGCCCTGGAACGCGAATCCGACCATGCGCATGCCGATCGGCAGTCCGAGTTCGAGCGCGGTGTCCTCACCGGCGAGGAGGGCGGCGGTCGCGCCGTCGTTCAGACCGGCCGCGTTGCCCGCGGTGATGCGGCCCGCGGGACGGAACGGCGTCTTCAGCTTGGCGAGGTCCTCGAGCGTGGTGCCCGGACGCGGCGGCTCGTCCTCGGTGGCCAGGCCCCAGCCCGCGGCGGAGCGGGTGGCGACGGGCACGAGGGTGTCGGCGATGAAGCCGGCCTTGCGGGCGGCCTCGTACTTGTTCTGGCTCGCGACGGCGTACGCGTCGGTGCGGTCCTTGGTGATGGTCGGGAACCGGTCGTGCAGGTTCTCGGCCGTGTTGCCCATGACGAGCGCGCTGGGGTCGACGAGGCGGTCGGCGAGGAACCGGGGGTTCGGGTCTGCGCCCTCGCCCATCGGGTGGCGGCCCATGTGCTCGACGCCGCCCGCGATCACCACGTCGTACTGGCCGAAGCCGATGCCCGACGCGGTGGTGGTGACGGACGTCATGGCGCCGGCGCACATGCGGTCGATCGCGAAACCGGGGACGGTCTCGGGGAGCCCGGCCAGGATCGCGGAGGTGCGGCCGATGGTGAGACCCTGATCGCCCGTCTGCGTGGTCGCGGCGATGGCGACCTCGTCGATACGCGCGGGGTCGAGCTGCGGATTACGGCGAAGCAGCTCGCGGATGGTCTTGACGACGAGGTCGTCCGCGCGGGTCTCCGCGTAGATGCCCTTGGGGCCGGCCTTGCCGAACGGAGTGCGGATGCCGTCGACGAACACGACGTTGCGTTGGGTTGTGGTGGATGGAGCCACGCGAATTCCTCCTGATGGAGCAGTTTGGTTCCGGATCACGGCCAGGCGTCCGGCCTCCAGACCAGCGTACCCCTACCGTTACTCGCGGGTAACTTAATGGGTACCTCATCGGGAATTCACGCGCTCACCGCGCGCGTCGGTGCAGTCGATCAGTCGCCGGAACCCTTCTGCTCGGCGGCGGAGAGCAGCGCGCTCGCCAGCACGGGCACCGTCAGCATCCGCTGCCAGGGGCGGGCACCGCCCGCGGCGAGCACCCGGTCGATCGCCGACTCGACGTCGCCGCCCTCGGGGGCCGACCAGTCCCAGCACAACCTGCGGACGAGTTCCGGGGTCACCAGGTTCTCCACCGGCACCGACACCTCCTCGCCGAGAGCGGCCAGCGCGGCGCGGGCCGCCGTCAGCCGCTCGGCGGCGTCGGGGTCGTGCCGCGCCCACCGGCTCGCCGGCGGCGGTCCCGTGAACGGCGGGGTCTTCGGTGGCAGTTCGGTGTCCGGCAGCGCCCGGGCATCCTCGAGCGCCTGCAGCCAGATCCGGGAGTGCCGCCGCTGACGGGGACCGCCGAAGACGGGCAGCGCCCGGAGTGCCTCGATGCTCCGCGGGTCCTTCGTCGCAGCGTCGATGATCGCCGCATCCGGCAGGACCCGGCTGGGGGAGACGTCGCGTTTGCGGGCGAGGTCCTCGCGGGCCTGCCACAGCGAGCGGGCGGCGGCGAGTTGCCGCTGCGTCTTCAGCGACGTGATGTGCGACGTCCGCCGCCAGCGGTCGGCCTTGGGCTTCGGGGGCCCCGCGAGCCGGATGTGCTCGAATTCCTGTGCAGCCCACTCGCTCTTGCCCTGCCCGTCGAGTTCCGCGGCCATCACGTTCCGCAACTCGACGAGAACCTCGACGTCGAGGGCCGCATAGTTCAACCAGGAATCGGGCAGCGGCCGCTTCGACCAGTCGGCGGCGCCGTGACCCTTCCGCAGTTCGAGGCCCAGCGTCCGCTCGACGATCGCGGCGAGACCGACCCGTTCGAACCCGGCGAGGCGCCCCGCAAGTTCGGTGTCGAACAGTGTCGCCGGAGCCAGACCGATCTCCGCGAGCCCCGGCAGATCCTGGTCCGCGGAGTGCAGGATCCACTCCAGCGGGTTGATCACCTCCGCCAGCGGGGCGAGATCGGCGGCGGTGGGGATCGGGTCGAGGAGCACCGTCCCCGCACCCTCCCGGCGCAACTGCACGAGATACGCCCGCGCCGAATAGCGGAAGCCGGACGCCCGCTCGGCGTCGACGGCCAGCGGCCCGGTGCCCTCGCTCAGCGCGGCCGCGGCCTTCGCGACACCCTCCGCCGTGGTCACGACGTCGGGCACGCCGTCCCGGGGTGCGAGCAGGGGAACGATCTGCCGGCCGGGCTCTTCGGCGGGGCCGGGTGACGAGGCGTCGTCGGTGACTTCGGACATGACAGCTGACTCTACGTCGCTTCGGGATTCCCGCAGCGCACCGGCGGGTTCACGACCGGTTCCCCGCTGCCTGGACGAGCTCGTCCAACGCCGCGGGAAACGCGTCGACGAGGTCCCAGAGGTGGGGTGCGAGTTCCGGGCAGCTCATCAGGCCGACGTCGAGCTGACCGTTCAGCGACATCACCGTGACGTTGAGCCCGGCGCCGTGGAAGATCGGGCCCAGCGGATACATCGCCTTGATCAGGGCACCCAGAAAATACAGCGGGACCGACGGCCCGGGCACGTTGGAGATCACCAGGTTGTGGACCACCGGATGCCGTTCCGCCAGGCCGAGGGTCGAGTAGAGGCGCATGGCGGTGCCGAACACGGCCTGCCCGGCGAACTGGGACCAGTCCTGCAGCAGGCTTGCGCCGAGGGTCTCGTTGTGTTCCTTCGATGTCGAGTTGTGCTCGCCGATCGCGAGCAGGCGTTCGGCCGGATCTTCGATCTGGGTGCCGAGTTGAGTGAACATGCCGGACACCTGGTTGGTGCCCGGCCGGTCCGACTTTCCGTGGACCGAGACCGGGACGATGGCGACCAGCGACTTGTCGGGCAGCTCCCGGCGGTTCTGCAGGTACTTGCGCAGTGCGCCCGAGCACAGTGCGAGCACCACGTCGTTGACCTTGACGTCGAACGCGTCCTTGACCGTCTTGACCTTCTCGAGGTCGAGCTGGGTGAACGCGAGATTGCGGTGACTGGTCAACGTGCCGTTCAGGGACGTGCGCGGCGCGGTGAACGGCGCGGGCATGGCGGCGCCGCGGCGGGCCCGGCCGATCCAGCGGGGCAGCAGTGTCAGGCTCTGCGGGACGATCCTCAGCAGTTTCGCGGGCCGGGACGCGACGGCGAGCAGCCCGCCGACGGCGATGTCGAGTGTGCTGGCCTGTCCCGCGCTCTCGGCGGAGTCGTCGGGGCCGGGGCGTGGTGCGTCCGGTTCGAGGCCGCACAGCTGGGCCATCATGTTGGCGCCGGTGATGCCATCGACCCCGGCGTGGTGCATCTTCGACATGACGGCGACGGAGCCGTCCTCGAGACCCTCGATCACCCACATCTCCCACAGCGGCCGGGCGCGGTCGAGGGGAATGCCTGCGATGTCACCGCACAGTTCGGCCAGCTCGTCGCGGCCGCCGGGCGCGGGGAGCGCAACGCGATGGCAGTGCCGGTCGATGTCGAAGTCGGTGTCCTCGACCCACACGGGGTGGTCGAGGTTGAACTTCGAGTCCTGCAGCTTGCGCCGGAACGAGGGAATCGCCTCGGTGCGCGCGCCGAGTTCCGCCTTGAGCTGGGCGAACGTGTAGCCGCCCGGAACCGTCGACGCGTCGAGGATGATGACTCCGCAGACGTGGAGGAGTTGCGTCGACGTTTCGAGGTAGAGGAAGGACGCGTCGAGACCGCTGAGTCGCTGCATGCTCCCGATACTAGAACACGTTCTAGATTGTGGTCCATTGAATCGTGAAAGTGCGAGGTCGACGCCGTGGCGTGACCTACGATTGGCGGCTCCGTCTCGTTCTCGATCCGGCATCCGCCGGCTGGGGTGGGCAACCGATCGATTAGAACATGTTCTACGGTTGGGGGTATGACCCGAGGCTTCGTTCTCCGGCAGGCCGTCGGCGCCGCACTCGCCGCCAACGCCCTGCGTCCCCTGCCCGGTGCGCCCACGTCGGTGGTCGCGTTCTTCTCGGGGTGGCTCACCACCGAACTCGCGCCGCACCTGCTCGCCGTGACCGCGGCCGACGCCGCCCAGCACGCCGCGCGTCACGGAACACGAACCCGAAGCGACCGTGTCGGCCTCGCGCTGGCCGCCGCATCCGCCGCCGGGCTCGCCGCCGTGATCGCCACCGGTCGGGGCGCCGGAGCGGAAGCCGAATCCGCTCTCGTCGACACGCTCGGCGAGAACTACACCGACCGCGACGCAGCCATCGAACACCCCGGGCGACCGGTGTGGCGGCAACTCCTCAACCCGTTCTGGATGCGCAACAAGGCGGTCACCCGGGTCCGCAACCTCGCGTACGGGCCGGGCGGGCGGCGGGCCCGCCTCGACATCTATCACCGGCAGGATCTGCCGTCGAAGAGCCCGGTCCTCCTGCAGATCCATGGCGGGGGATGGGTGATCGGGAACAAGGATCAACAGGGTCTGCCGCTCATGCTCGAGATGGCCTCGCGGGGGTGGGTGTGCGCGGCCGTCAACTACCCGCTGTCGCCGAAGGCGAAATGGCCCGAACACCTGATCGCGATCAAGCAGGCGCTGGCCTGGCTCCGGGAGCACGTCGAGGAATACGGCGGCAACCCCGACTTCATCGCCGTCACAGGTGGTTCCGCGGGTGGCCACCTCGCCGCCATGGTGGCACTCACCGCGAACGACAGTCACCTGCAGCCGGGCTTCGAGGACGTCGACACATCGGTTCAGGCGTGTGTGCCGTACTACGGGGTCTACGACATCGCCGGCGACACCGGAATCAAAGCCGTTCTCCAGCGCGTGCACTCCGGACTGATGCCGATGGTGCTCGGCAAGCACGCCACGTTCCCCGACGACTACCGGGCCGCGTCCCCGCTCGCGCACCTCCGGGCGGACGCACCGCCGTTCTTCGTGATCCACGGCACGAGCGATTCGCTGATCCCCGTCGCCGAGGCGCGGATCTTCGTCGACGAACTCCGGCAGGTGTCCGACAACCCCGTCGTCTACGCCGAACTGAAGGGCGCGCAGCACGCGTTCGACGTGTTCCCCTCGATCCGCAGCATCTCCGTCACGCAGGCGGTCGGGCGATTCCTGGAATGGTCGCGCAGCGCCACCACCGACGTGCCTGCGGCGGGCACGGAATCGGCCTGACTATTTGCCGCCCAGCGTCCGCAGCTGCGACACCCCGGCGGGCGGCAGACCGGCCGCATACGCCAGGACCTCGCAGAACGCCTCGACGTGCGTCGCCAGTTCGACCGATGTCGCCGTCCACGACGCGCGCAGTTCCAGCTGATGCGCATGCGGGGGACCGGCGATGTCGCCGTAGCGCACGGACGTCGTCGCCGTCACCGTCCCGCCGAGCGCGTTGAGAGGTTCGTGGCGCGACTCGAGTGCGTCGACGAGCCAACTCCACGCCACTTCGGGAAGCAGCGGGTCGGACGCCACGGCGGCGTCGAGATCGGCCTGAATGTAGGCGACCAGCCGCATCGTGCCGTTCCAGGCCTCGTCACCCTCGGGGTCGAACAGGAGGATCAGCCTGCCGAACGCGTCACCCTCGCTCTGTTCGGCGACGACCCCGGTGTCCTCGTGCACGACCTCTGCGCCGACGGCGTAGCTGTRCGGCGCGAGCCGTTGCGGGGGCCGGATGGGGCCCAGCTCGATGTCCGCGCGAACCTGCGCGGAATTCATCGCTTCGACCGCGGCGCGGAACTCGGCCGGTTCGGCGGGCGATCCCGAAGTCGTCACAGCTCGGGACGTTAGACCCGGACCCACACATCTCGTCGGAGGCGCGCCGAGCAGGGCCGATCGGCGGCGGAGTCCCGGCATGGCAGCATGAGAGCTGCCGAAATTCGAGCAGGCAGAGAGCGCGAGGACCGATGAGCGGGTTGGAAAGCACCAATGCAGGCATGAGCGAACGGGCGACGTACGCCGCGAGGCGGGTGCTCCCCGACGCGCCCCTCCTGGCGGCCGCGGAAGGCCGTACCCCCGGTCGTCGCCCGGTGTGGTTCATGCGGCAGGCGGGCCGCTCGCTTCCCGAGTACCGCGAGATCCGATCGGGGATCGGGATGCTCGAGTCGTGCTTCGATCCGGCACTCGTCTGCGAGATCACCATGCAGCCGGTGCGCAGGCACGGCGTCGACGCCGCGATCCTGTTCTCCGACATCGTGGTGCCGCTCAAGGCCGCCGGGATCGATCTCGACATCGTCGCCGGCACCGGTCCCGTCGTCGCGAACCCGGTCCGGTCGATCGCCGACGTCGCCGCCCTGCCGCGCCTCGTGCCGGAAGAGGTCGGCGCCGTCGCGCAGGCCGTGCAGCTGCTCACCGCGGAACTCGGCTCGACGCCGCTGATCGGCTTCGCCGGAGCCCCGTTCACCCTCGCCTCGTACCTGGTCGAGGGCGGTCCGAGCCGCAATCACGAGCGCACGAAGGCGCTGATGCACTCCGACCCCCGGACGTGGCACGCGCTGCTCGGCACCCTCGCCGACACCACCATCACCTTCCTGCAGACCCAGCTGCGCGCCGGCGTCGACGCGATCCAGCTGTTCGACTCGTGGGCCGGCGCGCTGTCCCTCGCCGAGTACCGGGAATTCGTGCTGCCCCACTCCGAGCGGGTGTTCGCGGAGGTGGAGAGCGCGAAGGTGCCGCGCATCCATTTCGGTGTCGGAACCGGTGAACTGCTCGGCGCGATGGGCGAAGCGGGCGCCGACGTGGTGGGTGTCGACTGGCGCATCCCCCTGGACGTGGCGGCGCGCCGGGTCGGCCCGGGCAAGGCGCTCCAGGGCAACCTCGACCCCGCGGTGCTGTTCGCGGGACCGGCGGCCGTCGAGAAGCAGGTCCGCCGCATCACCGCGGAAGCGGACGCCGCCCTCGCCGCCGGCGCCACGGGACACATCTTCAACCTCGGGCACGGCGTGCTGCCCGACACCGACCCGGGCGCGCTGACCGCGCTGGTCGAGCTGGTGCACTCCCTGTGACCGGGTCGTCGCCGAACGTTCTCGTCGTCGGCGGCGGCATTTCCGGGCTCGTCGCCGCGTACCGGCTGCGGCAACGGCTCGGCGCCGATGCCCGGATCGTCCTCGCCGACGGCGCGGAGCGGCTCGGCGGCAAGCTGCGCACGGTGGACCTGGCGGGGGAACCCGTCGACGTCGGGGCGGAAGCCTTCATCGCGCGGCGACCGGAACTCCCGGCCCTGCTCGGCGAACTCGGCCTCTCCGACCAGCTGGTGTATCCGGCGGGACTGCGGCCGCTCATCTGGTCCGAGGACGCGCTGCACCCGCTGCCGACCGACACCCTCATGGGGATCCCGGCGGACGGAAACAGCCTGCGCGGTCTTGTCGACGACCGGACGCTCGCGCGCATGGCGGGGGAGCGGACGGTGCCCTTCGACTGGACACCGGGCGCGGACATCGCCGTCGGTGCACTGGTCGGCGACCGGTTCGGCGCGCAGGTGGTCCAGCGGTCGGTGGATCCGCTTCTCGGAGGGGTCTATTCGGGTCTCGCGGACACCATCGGCGTGCGCGCCGCCCTGCCCACTCTCGCGGCGGCGCTCGACCGCGGCGCCACGAGCCTGTCCGCGGCCGTGGCGGACGCCCTCCCTGCCCCGACCCCCGGGCCCGTGTTCGGGGCGCTGCGCGACGGCTACGGCGTCCTGCTGCGCGCCCTGACGGAGGCCGCGTCGGCGGAGATCGTGCACGAGCGGATCCGGACACTCGGCCGGGACGGCGACGGCTGGTCGGCAGAACCTGTGGGCCGCGTCGACGGGGTCGTCCTCGCCGTGCCCGCCCCGCAACTCGCCGACCTGCTCGCCGGCATCGCCCCCCGCGCGTCGGCGGCCGCCGCGGACATTCCACTGGCCTCCTCGGCGGTCGTCGCGCTGGCGCTGCCGATCCGGGTCGACYTCCCGCAGAACTCCGGGATCCTCGTCGCCACCGACGCCGCGCTCGGCGCGAAAGCGTTCACCCTGTCGAGCCGCAAGTGGCCGCACCTCGCCGAGCGGGAGGTGACTCTCGTCCGGGCCTCGTTCGGACGGTTCGGCGACGCCGCCGTCGTCGACGCACCCGACGACGAGTTGATCGCCGCCGCCCGGCAGGATCTCGCGACCGTCACGGCGGTGACCGCGGAGCCCGTCGCGGTACACGTCCAGCGCTGGCACGGCGGCCTGCCGCAGTACGGTCCCGGCCATCTCGACCGGGTGGCGGTGATCGAGCAGGAAGTCGCAGGTCTGGACGGTCTCGAGGTGTCCGGGGCACTCCTCCACGGGGTCGGTGTTCCCGCGTGTGTGGCCGCTGCGACGACGGCGGCTGCACGGCTCGCCGGGCGAGTGGCACGATAGACCCATGGCACGCCTCGACTTCGACGCATTGAACTCTGAAATCCGCTACCTCATGTTCTCGGTGTTCCAGGTGGAACCCGGTGTACTCGGGGACGACCGGGAAGCTGTGATCAAGGAGGCGCGGATCTTCTTCGAAGGTCAGGCAGACAAGGGTGTCGTGGTGCGCGGGCTCTACGACGTGGCCGGTCTGCGAGCCGACGCCGACTTCATGATCTGGACGCACTCGGCGAGCATCGAAGCCCTCCAGGCCACCTACGCCGACTTCCGCCGCACCACCGCACTGGGCCGCGCGAGCAAGCCTGTGTGGAGCAACGTCGCGTGCCACCGTCCCGCCGAATTCAACAAGAGCCACATTCCGGCGTTCCTGGCCGGTGAGGACCCGGGTAACTACATCTGCGTGTACCCGTTCGTCCGCTCCTACGAGTGGTATCTGCTGCCCGACGAGGAGCGGCGCAAGATGCTCGCCGACCACGGTATGGCGGCCCGCACGTACAAGGACGTCCGCGCCAACACCGTGCCCTCGTTCGCGCTCGGCGACTACGAGTGGATTCTCGCGTTCGAGGCGCCCGAGCTGTACCGCATCGTCGACCTGATGCGCGATCTGCGCGCCACCGAGGCCCGTCTGCACGTCCGCGAGGAGGTGCCCTTCTTCACCGGCCCGCGGGTGGATGTGGAGAAGCTCATCACCGCTCTGCCGTGATCTGACACAGCACAGATGAATGACGCCGACGGGGCGCGCACCGCGCCCCGCTACCAGCACATGTCGCACTGGGGCATGTTCGAGGCCGAGGTCGCCGACGGCGACGTCGTCGCCGCCCACCCGTACACCGGTGACGCGAATCCGTCACCGGTGCTGGGCAACATCGCCGGGTCGGTCCGCAGCAAGGCGCGGATCACCGGCCCGGTGGTGCGCCGCGGGTGGCTCGAGAACGGCCCGGGACCCAGTAGTTCCCGAGGGTCCGACGAGTTCGTGTCGGTCGACTGGGAGGAGCTGACCCAGCGGCTCGCGAACGAACTGCGCAGGGTCGTCGACACGCACGGCAACAG
>NZ_JBFUGT010000245.1:0-10040 GCF_056402775.1 Rhodococcus sp. P3_B8 | reverse complement strand
CACCCTATCCACGAACGCACCGAAATACTCGAACACGTTCGTAGCCGCCTCCGCCCGAGCGCGAGCGGACCCCTCCTCGTCGGCGCCCGGAATTCCCTGGAGCGCAATGTCCGTCCATTCAGTGAAGCGTTCGGCGTCGTCGAGTGGCCAGCCCATCAAGGTGAGGAAGACACGGGTCGGCAGCGCGTGCGCGAACTCGGCGACGAATTCACATCGGCCCGAGCACGCGAAGCCGTCGATCAGTTCGTTGATGATCTCGCGGATCTTCGGCTCGAGCTCCTTCATCCGCGCCGGACCGAACAAGGGCTGGAGTGCCTGCCGGTACTGCGTGTGCTCAGGCGGATCGATCTCGACGGGAATGAACTTGCCCTGGCCGGCGTCGACAAGATTGTTCGGATAGCTGGAGAAAGTCTCGGCATCACGCAGAATGCGGAAGATGTCGTCGTAACGCGTGACAATCCAGTGCCCACCGTAGTGCGGCGAATAGAGGATCGGACCGCGGGCGCGGAGTTCGGCGGCCTTCGCCTGGAAGACGTCGACCGGCGCGGCAAGAGCCGGGTCGTAGACGTCGAAATCGACCATCAGATCCGTTGCGATGTCGTGAATTGTCAAGGCAGAACACCCTTCGAAAGCCGCTCGGCGCGTCGAGCGTCCACGTTGTTCGTGAGCTATCGACGCGCCGTTCGGATGGCACGGAAGATATCGAGGATCTGTCGGTCATGCCGTCAGCCTTGGTAGCAGATGCGTTCCRACAGGATTATCCGAGAGTCAACGCTCGTTCCGGGCACACCGCGACGGCCTCCTCGGCCGCCGCGATGTGCTCGTCGAGCGCGAGTGCGTCCTGAAGGATCACCGGATACCCGGAATCGTCACAGTCGACGACCTCGGGGGATCGGCTGTAACACAGGCCGTGTCCCGCGCACACCGACCGATCCACGACCAGGCGGCGCGTACCGTATTCCGTTCTCGTGTCGTGGGCAGTCATGATCGTTACTCTTCGCCGGTGACCATCGGCGGAGGGTTGTTCCCGTCTTCTGGGAACATCATGGCCACACGAGACAACGTGCCGCCATCGGTCGTCGGCAGCGTGACACCCGAGATGTATGCGGACTCATCCGAGACCAGGAACAGCGCTGCCCGAGCATTGTCCTTCAGTGACGGCGGACGATTGAGCTTGAGCGGAATCGGCGACACGCTCGGCTCCCACGGACCCGCCACTTCCTCATAGGACTGACCGACGACCGGCGTACCCGCAGGGGCGAGAAAGTTCGGCGACATTCCGTGTGTCGGGGCGATCGCATTGACGCGGATTCCATACTTGCCGAGATCCAGACTCAGGGCCCGAACCATACCGTTCACACCGGCTTTCGTCGCAGAGTACGCCGCGATGCTGTGATACGCCGCGAACGACGCCGCCGACGACGTCGCAAGGATGACACCACCACCGTTGGCCCGCAGCGCCGGCACTGCAGCCTTCGCGGTGTAGAACACGCCAGAGAGGTTGACCCCGATGACGTCCTGCCAATCCGCGTCCGTCAGATCCTGGAACTCGACCTGCTCGCCACCGGCGACGGACGGCACACCACCACGCGAGATGACGCCTGCATTGGCCCATGCAATGTCGAGCTTGCCGAACGCGGCCATGGTGGCCGCCACGGCCTCGATCACCTGCTGCTCGACTCGCACATCCGCGGTGACCGCGATCGCCGAACCACCCTGCTTTTCGACCAGCTCGACCGTGCCCTTGGCGCGCTCCGGATCGATATCGACCACGGCGACCTTCGCGCCCTCCGCGGCGAACAACTGCGATGCCTCGCGTCCCAGCCCGGAACCGGCACCGGTGATGAGCGCGACCTTACCTTCGAGTTTCATGAAGTCTCCTGTGTTCGGGAATGTGTCGGATGAATGGAAGCTGTCATAGGACAGCGGGATGACAGAGGTGGCACCGAACAGCTCTGTGTCGCGAGTACAGCGGTGCTAATACGCGATGAACAGAATCTCGTCGCGCGAGTACTCCATGCCCGGATGCGACTCGCTCAAATGCTCCTGGGTTTTCACGACCAGGTCGTCGTCGTCACTGCCGGTGATCGCGGCGCCACACGGACAGCTCAGCCTTGTCTTCATTCTCATGCCGGTCAGCCTTTCTGCGCTTCCCGCGCGGTCGCGATRCGTTCCGCACGTCGGCGAACGGGAAGTTCGGTAGCGCGTCGACGAACGTGGTCGACGTCACATCACATTAACTAATGCACATAGGTTTTTCAACCCCCGCGTCGGCTCGATCGCATCGGACACATGGTGATCAGGCAGGCTCCGCGGCCTTCTCTACAGACACGTCAGTCTCGGACACGGTCTTGTTCTTCCGCGGAACCAACGACACCAGCACTGCGGCAGCCACTCCGGCGAACGCAAAGGCGTAGAAGGCCCAGTCGGCTCCGAGTGCAGAGCTCATGATCATTCCGGTGAGTACGGGACCGCAGACACCGCCGAGCCGGCCGAGACCCACTGCCAGCCCGAGTGCCGTGCCACGCGCGGCCGCCGGGTAGAAGACTCCGACGAATCCATAGACGCCCGTCGTCGACGAGGCACAGAAGCCGATCAGGAGAACCAGTCCGAACACGAGCGCCTGTGCCGGCTGCAGAGTCAGGGCGGACACTGCGAGCGCCCCGAAGACGAAGCTCACGGAAATGACGGGACGTGATCCCAGCCGATCCGCAAGACCGGTGATGACCACCATGCCGAATCCGCTGCCGATGTTGAAGGCGAGCAGGAATGTCAATGCAGACCCGAGATCATAGCCGGAGGACCTCAGCATCTGAGGAATCCAGGTGTTCATGCCGTACGAGACGAGAAGACCGAAGAAGGTGATGAGCGGGAACATGACCGTCGCAATCCTGTAGCCGGGGGCGAACAGGAGCCTCAGTCCCGACGACGAGCCGGTACTCCCACTCGTCGACTTATCCAGTGCCATACCGGATTCGGCGCCGGCATCGATGGAATAGTGCTGTGCCAGTTCCCGGGCCTCGTCGTGCCGACCCTTGCTTGCGAGGAAGGCAATCGATTCGGGCAGGTTTCGGTACGCGATGACAAACAACACGACACCCAGAAGGCCGCCCACTGCGAACATCGATTTCCAGCCGAACGCAGGGATCATGAAAATGGCGGCAATCGCGACGACGCACCCGCCGATGGGAAAGCCGGTCTGGATCACACCGTTGTAGAACTGTCGCCGGTCGACCTTGACGTATTCCTGGGTGAGCGCGATCAAGGTGGGGAGTGCTCCGCCGAAGCCGAGCCCTGCCAGCAGCCTGAACAGGCCGAACATTTCCAGGTTCGGCGCAATGGCGCACAACCCGGTGAACACGCTGAAGCTGACGATGCATGCAAGTACCACGGGTCGTCGCCCGATGCGATCTGTGATGTAGCCGGCAAGCATTGCTCCGGCCATCATTCCGAACAGGGACAGGCTGCCGATCAACCCCGCCGATGCAGTGGTGATCCCCCACTGTTCCAGTTCGAGCAACGTCGGCAGGACCGCGCCGAACATGATGAGGTCGACACCGTCGAGGATGGTGATGGCCAAGCAGGTGAGGACCACGGATCGGGCACCCGAGACGGCTCTTTCCTTCCCCGGGACAGAAATCTGCGACATGTTGGGGTTCCTTCGGGTCGTTGTATCGGGGTTCGGTATTTGTGACTGCACGGATGGCGCGTGTTCACACCATGGGTGCGATGGAGCTCAGCCCCACCTGCGCGGATCTGCGAACGCGCGCCCCATCCATTGGTGGAAGTGCTGATTGGCAATCTCGTTGCGTCCGAAATAGAGGGGTCCGACATCTGTATTCGCGACGGACTTCTGTACGCCCTCGTTGACCACGAGGTCCTCGTCGCGTAGCACGGCCATGAGAATTTTCCAGTTCTTGTCCCACCGCGCCTTCTGCTCGTCCGTTACCACCGGCTCCCGAGTGAGCAAACGCATCTGCATCCGAGTCCCGACGGCTGTGCCCGGGGCGGGGACGAAGTTGAGCACCTCCAGATGATCCGGTTGACGGAGCACCGACATATTGGGCATCAGAAAGTGCGCCACGGTGATATGCCGATCGATGGGGGCATCCTCGGGTGCCACATCGCGCACCGAGTCGATGCTCTTGCGAGCGGTGACCATTCGTCCGTGCCTGCCCATCGGCTCCCACGCCTGCGCGTTGTTGTAGAAGTACGGGGCAACGGTTCCGGCGTGTGTCGAGGTGATGTGGTAGCCATCGAGGAAGGCGTCCATCAACACCTTCCAGTTGATGTCCACATCGAAGTTCTGGGCGATATGGCAGTGGTACTTGTCCATGTCCATGGCGGCGAGGGACTCGTCGAACTCGCGGCCGAGCCACTCCGCGATGTCGATCTTGCGATCACCCGCGGCGGAGTCGATGACCCAGACGAAACCGTGCCGTTCCTCGACCGGAACCTCCAGCAAACTCATGCAACTACGATCGACCGTCCCGAAAGTCGGCTCGTCCGCGATCGACCGCAGCCTGCCATCGCTGCCATACGCCCACCCGTGGTAGCGGCACGAAAAGATGCGCTTCGAACCCTTCTCCTCGGGAACGAGCTGCGCTCCTCGATGCCGGCAGGTGTTCACGAAGCCACGCACCCTCCCGTCCGCCTGCCGAACGAGAACAACTTCGTTGTTCGGCAGCTGGACAGTCGCAAAGTCGTTGTTTCCGGGCAGTTCGGTACTGTGTGCCGCGATGATCGGCACGTACCCGAACAGTTCTCTGCGCTCCCGCGCCGCCAGCTCCGGATCGGTGTATACGCGCGGATCGACCTCGAGGATTTCCGGTGCCATATCGGTGGTGCCGTTGTCGAGGTGATCGAACATCGCCCGGGCAAAGCCCGCTTTCGTCGCCTCGTCGTACGGCAGATCGGTGTAGACCATCGTGCTCACTCCTTCGGGGACCGCTGCGGGCCCACAAGAACGTCGTTAAAGCTGCAGACTCTTGATTTCGACAAACTCCTCCAGGCCGAACGCCCCGCCCTCACGCCCGTGACCGGACTGCTTGAATCCGCCGAACGGTGCAGCCCCATTGAACTTTCCACCGTTGACCTCGATCTGCGTTGCACGCAGTCTGCGCGCCACCGACTTCGCGCGCTCGGGGTCGGCGGACCACACGGCGCCGGCAATACCGAAAATCGTTCCGTTCGCGATGTCGATCGCGTGCTCGGTCGTGTCGTACGCGATGATCGACAGCACCGGACCGAAGATTTCCTCCTGGGCGATCGTGCTGTCCGGGTCCACCTCGGAAAACACTGTGGGTTGGACGAAGAATCCGGTACGGGCAGGTGCGTCGACCGAGCCGGCGACGAGCTTCGCGCCCTCCTTGACGCCGGCACGAATGTAGCCGAGCACCCGCTCGCGCTGAGCTGCGGTCACCATGGGTCCAAGCTTCGTGTCGCCGCTCGTGGGATCGCCCGGGGCATATGCCGCCACCGCTTTGGCGGCGAGCTTCTCTGCCTCGGACAGGCGCGAGCGCGGTACGAGCATGCGAGTCTGCGCGTTGCAGGACTGCCCGCCGTTCATGTAGCAGGCACGCACGGTGTGCGGCACGGCCTTCGCGAACTCCTCGACATCGAGGTCATCGAGCAGCACCGCGGCGCTCTTGCCGCCCAGCTCGACCGAGACCCGCTTCACGGTCCCGGCGGCCAGTTCCAGCACCCGCTTACCGACCGAGTTCGATCCGGTGAAGCTGACCATGTCGATATCCGGGTGAACGGCGATGGCCTCACCCACAATCGGACCGTACCCGTGCACCATATTGAAAACTCCGGCCGGGATCCCGACCGCTTCGACCGCCTGCGCCAGAGCGTGGGCGGTGAACGGAGCAACCTCGCTGGCCTTGACGACCACCGTGCACCCGGCCACGAGCGCGGCGCCGATCTTGGCGGTGATCTGGTGCAACGGGTAGTTCCAGGGCGTGATACATCCGATCACGCCGACCGGCTCACGCACGATAAGGGAGTTGCGGAGCGGTTCTTCCCACGGGAAGTCCTTCGCCGCGGTCACTGCCTCCCGCAGATCGACGATGCCCAGTCCGACCTGGGCCCACCGAGCGACCCTGCGTGGCGTGCCGACCTCGGCGACGACGATGTCGGTGATGTCGTCCTGTCGCCGCTCCAGTTCGTCGGCCAGACGCGACACGAACTCGGCCCGCGTGTGCGGGGCGGTCTGCGACCACTGGCCCAAGGCCCGTCGTGCGGCAGCGACCGCCATATCGACATCCTCGGCAGCTCCGGCGGGGACGCTCCCGATGCGCTCTTCGGTGGTCGGGTTGACGACGTCGATTTGCTCCGTGCTTGTGGCGGCAGTCCACTTGCCATCCACATATAGTTCCAAACTCACGATAATTCTCTCCGTTAGTCGAGTTGAGGTAGTTACCGGTGCATCGAATCCCTCGAGCACCGAGGGGAATTGAGACGCAGCTAGTCCACGTTCATGATTCGAGCAGTTCACGCAGGCTTTCGTCACTTACCGGCGTCGTGGCTAGACCCATCACCCCGGCAAGGAATCCGCGGATCGTGACCACGAAAAGTTCACGCGACGACCACTGGTTGGCCTCCAGCGCGCGGGCGAGGGTCGGGTGTCTACGCTCATCGACCTTCGGGAAGACCTCTGTGCTACCGACCGGATCGCGCATGATATCGCTCAGAGTGGTTGCGAGAGCAAGCTTCTCCAGACCGTCCAGTATCACCACGTGGAGTCGCGCCGGGACGCCCCCGTCCTCGAGGATGCGCGCACACCGTTCATACGTTYGGGTCAGGACATCCCGAGGAAGGAACTGCACCAACACGAGAGCGGCATTGGGATGACGCAGGATCGCGTCGCGGTAATTGAGGCTGAGTTCGACGAACCACTCCACCCAGTCCGTGCCCGATGAATGCTCGGGCATTGTCGCCCCGGTCATCAGCTCCTTCGCCACCTCGGTCATGAGCTCACGACGATCAGCGAAATGGTGGTACAGCGAGGAGGTCCGTACGTTCAGCTGTTTGGCCACGCGCGGCAGACTGAACGCATCCATGCCTTCGGTGTCGATGATCTCGATGCTTGCCGCGATGGTCGCACTCCGGCTGATCAGAGGCTTTGCCGGTCTCCCCATCAACTCCCACTTTCGATCGATCCGAGACTCAGCTCCACAACCCCGCCGTATCGGCTCCGATGGAAAACCAGCGGCTCCGTCACCGGATCGGACCCGAAATCGAGCATGCCGGCAACGGCGATGAGGTGATCTCCACCGTCGTGCTCCGCAGCGAGCGCCACCTCGAACCAGGCTGCCACCCCCTCGAGAATCGGCGCGCCGCGCTCGGCCGGGCGCCACTGCACTCCGGCGAATTTGGGTCCACCCGATTTCGCGAAACGGTCGCTGAGATCGCGTTGACCCGAGGAGAGAACGTTGATACAGAAGGTCCCGACGGTACGGATCGCCGGCCAACTCGTCGAACGCCGGCTCGGGCACAGCAAGACCTGGGGCGGATCCAGCGACAATGCCGAAAACGACTGACAGGTGAACCCGGCCGGTTCGTCGCCCACCATCGCCGTCACCACCGTCACGCCGGAACAGAAATGTCCCAGAACGTCGCGAAGCGCCCGCGTGTTCACAGCCGATTGTGTGCTGTTGTCCGATCGTGTCGACACGTGTGGTCCTCTCATACTCTCAGTGCGATGTGCACTCTGATCTCGCCTGCAGGACTGAGCCATCCGCGACAATCCGCGAACTCGATCATTGCTTCAAATCGTGTCGACCACGACGGGTCCAATGCCTGCTCACCCGCAAGGGCGCGGATCGTGTCTGGTTTGACGAAGACCTGCTGTGCGCCGGATGGTCGGCCGAGGGCCGAGAGTCGGTCTGCCCAGATTCTGCACTTCGGGTCAGCCGGCTCGATGTGGAGGGAGCCGAACTCGTCGGCGTCTTCGAGCCGGAACTGTGACTTACCGAAAATCTCGTCAACCACGATTCGCATGGGTTTCTCCCCCGTTCGTGGTGGTGTGGTGGGAACTAGTGGACATCTTGTCGCACCGCCGATTCCTGGACCGGTCGGCGGGCTTCGAGGATGGGCAGCACTTCATCCAGCAGTAATTGCACACATGCATCCCTGACGTTCCCCTCCGTGACAGCAGGAACGACAGTGACGCCGTCGGCAATGTCGGCTGCGCGGATGTCGAGAATCAGACTTGCCAGGCCGCTCGGCGTTCCGACGTAGACGACGGTGTCGCCGTCCGTCATGCCAGTTTCCGACGGGCGCCTCTGTCCTGTGCCGGCTTCGGAGCGCGCGGTGCGAGCGTCCGGCGCGATATGGACGACGACGTCGAGCAGTACGTCGACCCGGCCACCGGATGTGTCGCCCGCGGCCCGAATGTATGCGCGCTTCTTCTGCGCCTCTCGAAGGTTCGGGGCTGTAATTCGCACTGTGTGGGGGTCATCCAGGCTCCGCACCACGATGGTGCTGTCGACCGGCGCGTCCGGCGTCGACAGGTCCACGGCCACGGTGAGCTGAGCCCCGTTCACGACGTGGTCCGTCCCGCACGGGGTGCGGTTCGTCGCCACACCAGTGCCGGTGACAGGGTGGTGGTGCGGAACACCAGTGGATCCGAGGACAGGGTCATGCGGTCGCCGTCGAAGCGCACATGCCGCTTCTGGTTCTCACCGAGCCAGTTCGGGTACAGCGATACCGCCATCTCGTGCCATACGGCGGAGCGGTCTTCGTCGACGTGGTAGGGGCCCGAATACGCAAGGTATCCCCCGGCAGCCTCGCTTCGTTCGCTGTTCTCGCCACTGTGGACGTTGCGCGAGCGGTACGGGGCTCGGCCGGGGCGCATGATTTGTGCCGACATGAACCCGTCCGCCGAGTAGATGATCAATCCGCGGGCCTCGGGACCGAGTGGGTAGTCGACTTTTCCGCTGTCGGAGGTCGTCGAGTACTCGACCAGTTCCCAAGCCCCGACGATTCGTTCGGCGATCGAGACGCCTTCGGTGTCGGTGTCTGTGTGGGTGCTCATGTCATGCTTCCTTTCAGCTCACAGCACGTCGCGCGTGCAGAGAAGGACCGAGCTCGACAATGCGGCCATGGGCCCGCCGATGAAGAGCGAGACCTGCGCATCGGGAACCTGGTTGGTGGAGGTTCCACGCACCTGGCGCACGGCCTCGACTGCCAGACCCATACCGTTGACGAACGAATCCGCGAGGTTTCCACCACTGGTATTCACCGGGAGCAGCCCGTGCGGGGCGGTCAGATTCTCGAGGGTCATGACCTTGCCGGCATCGGCACCGCGCGGGCACAGACCGTGATCGATCAGTGCAGCCACACCCGAGCCGCTGAAGTTCTCGTATACCTGGACGACGTCGACCTGGTCGGGACCGAGGTCGGCATCCGCCCACAAGGTTTCGGCAACTCCGGCGGCTCCGGAGAATCCGGCCGAGGTGTAGTCGAGATCGTTCTCGCTGTCGACAGCGTATCCGCCGACCGCGCCCTGACTGCCCGCGAGCACGTAAGCCGGACTGGAAGAGAGTTTCTCGGCGCGGYCGGCGGCGACCAGAATGAGCGCCACAGCTCCGTCGTTCTCCCGTGAGCAGTCGTACAGCCGGTAGGGCTCGACGATCATCCGCGATGCTGCGTAGTCGGCTTCGTCGAGCGGTCGGCCGAATGCCGCGGCGTGCGGATTGCGCTGCGCGTGGAAGTAGTCCGCGAGAACCAGGGATTTCATCGCAGATTCCGGAACACCGTCGTGTTCGAGCATCCGTCGGGTGCGCAGCGCGCAGGCTTGCGCCGGCGATCCGACCCCGTGCGGGAGCATATGGCCGTCGAAGTGATGCTTGGCGTATCCGAGTCGGCCGGAATCCTTTTGTGCCATGGCACGATACACAACCACGCACCGCGCTTGCCCTGCAGCGATGGCGACTGCCGCGTTGGTAATCGCCGCGGCAGCACCACCTCCGCCACCACCCCAGATCATGGTGGACCATCGGATCCGGGGTGACATGAGCGACGCACCCACGACC
>NZ_JBFUGT010000244.1:0-10066 GCF_056402775.1 Rhodococcus sp. P3_B8 | reverse complement strand
CGCTTGGGCAGGCATCCGTGACGACGGCGGTAGTGAAATAAATGAGAGAACGACTCGGCCGGTCAACCGTTGGGCTCTGCACCGTCGTCGGGGCACGTTGCGCCGACACCGACGAGGTCACCAGTCCGGTGGTCCCCTGCGGTAGGTGTCCGCGTACGCGCACCCTGCGGCGCGAAGGGCAGACCGCATCGGTCGATTCTTCATAGTTTGAGTTTCGGTACGGCGTGGCCCGTATGTCGGCGACGTGCGGCAGAGATTCATTGGCACGAAATCTAGAGCAATAGCAGGATTCACTGGAATGCTATTGGGGGAGTAGGTGCTCCGGAGGTCGTAGTGTGGGTGCTGGACGGATCGGTCGATGGCGGGCAGAGCGGCTCACAGTTTCGCCGGTCCGTCGCCGTTCCCGCGTTCGTGGGTGGGCACGTTGTTCTGGTGAGGGTGTAACGGCGGCGATGACCCGCGGTCTTCTCGTGGGATGACTGCATGTTCGTCCGTGATCTGACCGATTGCACTCGGAGCCAACCAACTGATTCTAGACGAAGGCGGGAATCGTCCACCATGAGTACGACATCCGACCACAGGGCAGCGTCGACCCTCGCCGGTGCCGGGTCGATCAGTATCGCGGAGATCAAAGTTCCTACCCGCCGCGATCTTCGCTGACGACAGCGTCACCTCTTCGCCCTCGTTGCCGAGCTATGCCGGATGCGCGAATTGTGCTATACCACATAATGATCCGCACCCGGACCCATATTGGTCCACCCCGAGGAGGGCCTGTCCCGTGAACCTCAATGTCGCCCTACTGTTCCTCGTCCTCGCCGGCGGAATCGGTGGCACCGCCGCCATCCAGGCCGCGTTGCGCCGTTCAGCCGACCACGGTCGGCGCGTGTTCCATGTCGACGGCTGATCAACTTTCTCGGCTTCAAGCTCGCCAGGGTCGAGAAGGGTAGAGGTGGTGGCCCTAGAAGTTGTACCACTCGATCGTGGGTGCCGATCGGGCGTCCTGTACGGAGAAGTCATCGCGCCCTCCAGCAGTATGACCGGGAGTGGGTCCGCTGGTTCAACGCGGACCGATTGCTCTCATCGATCGACCACTTGTCGCCGATCGACTACGAGACGCGCCGCCGTGGACAGTGCCCCATCGCTACCTCCATCCCGGAGGTGGCCTGAACGACGTCTCCACTCGACCGGGGTCGTTCTGGAGGGTAGGTCCGCATAGCTTGGATGGAGTGGATGGATGGATGGAGAGAGAGAGAGAGGCGAGGACGGGAATCGAACCCGCGTATTCAGCTTGGGAAGCTGATGTTCTGCCATTGAACTACATCGGCGCACGATATTGGGCGCGCGTAAGCAGGCCCAACACCCTGCGGCGGAAACATTAGTCGCCCACTGACCGGCAGGGATCACGAAGAGGATCCAGCGGATCAACGCCCGCGCCGGGGGACGCTGGACTCTCCCGCAGCGGTGTTTCCGGGCCCGATCCTGCTGGTTACGCCGCCATAGTGCCGCCGCGAGGAGCGCGCGGGCAGCGGGGGAGAGCACCCCTGGCCGATACATGACCCCTACAGGGAGGATCAACGGCGGGTCCATGGCGCGGGCAACGACACCCGACTCGCCGGCATTGTCGACGACTGCCCTGGGCACCCACGCCATTCCGGCACCGGCGGCGACCAGCGGTACGCTCGCTTGGCGATGCGCTGTGACGACACCGAGCGTTGTCCGCCGTGATGCGCGGCGTAACGCGGACTCCACCGCGACCCGCCCTAGCGCGCCGCCGGTCACCGCGATCACCGGTAGGTCGTGAATCTGGTCGAATGGCAGGGGGTCGGGGAGACCCTCGGCGATCTCACGGGGAAGGGCAACGCACAGTTCATCGGTGCCCAGGTTGTGGGTGTCGAGGTCGCGGCGGTCGGCGGGCTCTCCGGAGTCGGCCGGTTCGAGGAAGCCGAACCCCAGCTCGACGGTTCCGTCGCGCACTGCCGTGGCTACGTCGGTCTCGGACCGGTACTCCCTGATCCGGACGGTCACCTCGCCGTAGGCCCGCCTCAGGTCACCGATAAGTTTGGGGAGCGGCGACTCGTACTGGCCTCCGGTGGTGCCGCCGTCGACGTGTCCGCCGTGGAGACCTGAGAGTTCGGCAACGGACGCCGGTGCGGTGCCCCCATCCCGGAGCAGTCGTCGGGCGGGATCGACCGGTGCCGCACCCACAGGTGTAGGGAGGGTCGGACGTCGCGAGCGCCGTTGTCGTCGCGCTGAGTGTGGCCCGTGGCTATTCAGACGCCGCCCCGAGGCCGTGAGTAGTAAGAGCTCCGAGGCGAGGAAGCGCGAATGATCTTGGTGCGCATGGAAAGGAGATGCTGGCGCCGTTCAATTATGCAGCGAAGACCAGCGAGCGGGCCCACCAATCTCACCGTCCGCCGAGCTGTGCGGCCGGCGCGCCGCGTCGCCCGAAGTGAGCACGGAAAAAACATTTGGCGGCGGAACTGGGGGTCGGTAGATTCGGTGGCTGCCCTGCTTCTGTTCCGTCGTTCGCCGGGATGTCCCCAGTTCCCACCACCCGAAAGGTCCACCGTGACCGAACCTACTGGCCTCGTGAACGACGAGGCAAGAGCCGACGACCGAATAGAACGCCGACACCTCCAGGTGATCGGTGTCCTGTTGGTAGCCAGCTTCGTGGTGATCCTCAACGAGACGGTGATGAGCATCGCCATCCCGGTCCTTCAGGTCGAATTGGGCGTACATCCCAGCGTCGGGCAGTGGCTGACGACCGCATTCATGCTCACGATGGCGGTGATCATCCCGCTCACCGGCTATCTCATCCAGCGCATCCCTACGCGCACCTTGTTCGTGCTCGCCATGTCGCTGTTCACGGCGGGAACGCTGATTGCGTTCGCCGCACCCGGCTTCGGTGTGCTGCTGTTCGCCCGCATCGTGCAAGCATCCGGGACAGCCCTCATGCTGCCGCTGCTGATGACGACGATCATGACGCTGGTGCCGCCCGCCCGTCGTGGTGCGATGATGGGCAACATCTCCATTGTCATCGCGGTTGCGCCTGCTCTCGGCCCCACCCTGTCCGGTTTCATCCTCGACCACTTCGGGTGGCGTTGGATCTTCGGATTCGTTGCCCCCATCGCGTTGGTCACATTGGTCCTCGGCGCCCGATTCGTTGTTTCGGTGTCCGAGACGACGAAGGCCCGCATCGACATTCTGTCGATCCCCCTGGCGGTACTCGGATTCGGTGGCCTGGTGTACGGCCTGGTGAGCATCGGCGAATCGGCCCAGGAATCCCCGACGATCCCCGTGTGGGTGCCGTTCCTCATCGGTGCGGCCGCGATGTCCGGGTTCCTCGCCCGACAGTTCCGGCTGCAACGCGAGGACCGGGCCCTGCTGGACCTGCGTGTGTTCGGATACCGCCAGTTCAGCATCTCGGTCGTCGCGATGCTGGTCGGCATGGCAACGATGATGGGCACCTTCATCATCGTTCCCTACTTCGCGCAGTCGGTGATTCACCTCGATCCGTTCGAAACCGGTCTCATCACACTGCCCGGCGGCCTTCTGATGGGTCTGGCGGGTCCGATCGTGGGCCGCGTCTACGACCGGCGCGGTCCTCTCGTGCTGGTCATCCCCGGCTCGATCCTCGTCAGCATCGGAGTGTGGATGCTGACGACGTTGAACACGTCCACCTCATTGTGGTGGCTGCTGTTGTCGAACATGGCACTGTGCCTCGGCCTGGCGGCGACCTTCACACCGCTGATGACGTCGGGATTGGGATCGGTGGCCGCTCACCTGTACGCGCACGGCTCCGCAGTGGTGGGCACGTTCCAGCAGGTGGCCGGCGCCGCCGGTACGGCACTGTTCGTCACTGTAATGACGGTCGTTGCCTCACGATCCGGTCACCCTCACGATTCACCGGACGCCATCGCCGAGGGGGTGCGAATGGTCTTTCTTGTCGCCGGGATCCTCTCATTCGTGCTGATCGCCGCATGCGCCTTCGTGCGCAAACCGGCGAACCCGGTAAATCACGCACACCCTGCATCGGTGGATGCGGCCGCGCAGGGGACCTGAACGGTGGCGCGTGCTGAAGGTGGGCCCCCGAGCCAGTGTTCGAGCCGCCTGGATCGGGTGCGCTTGCCGACTGAGGGTTGCGTCCATGACGATGGTTTACGGACCGGATCCGAATCTGTGCGAGCGCGGCTCGCCCCTGCTCCGCGGACGCTGGAGTGGCGTTGCGGTGCCGGATCGCGGCGTCGTGTTGCGTCGGCTGTTGTGCGAAGTTGGCTTGGGGAGGGCCCTGTCCAGTTGGTGTGGGTGAGTTGTGAGCGGAGGAGGGCGACCGGTGCAATGATCTGGTCTGCTGTGGGCAAGGGTCCATCCGCATTCTCGGGTGTGGCGGTCGAGGGTGTGTGAGATTCGGTTCGCGTGGACGCCTCGACCGTCGGTGGCATCCACGAGGAAGGTGACAGGTTTCTGTGCCCGGGTGTCGGTCACGAACGGTGCCTGCCCGGTAGTGGTGCATCCATCGTCTGTTTCGGTGGCGACGAGGGGGGATCGCAGGGTGGGCGTAGCTGCTGCCGGATACATCGGCAGTGATCGCGCCAGCGCTGCATGAGACGTCCTCGCCTGTTCCCCCGGTTGAGCTGGGCCTTTGAACCCGATCCGGCGGTCCGCCGATGGGTGTGGCTCCCAGTGCTGTCGTGTGTCCACGCGGACACACCTGGCTGAGTGGGGGAATGTACATCCGCTCACTCTCGATTGCAGAAGTCCCTGGTCCAGGCATCATTCCTACTCGAAGATGCTTTCGGGAAGCCAGTCTGCGTCGAACAGCCGGGCGAGGTTTCCGAACCCCCCGAGATCGCCATCGACACTGGCCGATGTCACCATGAGCCGATTGATCATGATCCGAGCCGCCTGCTCCTCCACCGTTCCGGCGGCGAACAGGAGTGACCACGAGCAAACCTGCCCGTCGCGATGCGCACGACCCATCGTTTGGCGTGCGGCAATTCCGGAGTAGCGAGGCTGGTGGAAGAACCCGATGCGACGTGCCGATGAGGCGCGGGAACCGTCGACCATCAACTCGGACGCCTGCAGATTGATCGCAGATGCGGTGTTGAACACCACGACCGGGTTGTGGCCTCGCTGAAATCGAATGCGCTCCGTCTCGAGATCGCCCGCGCCGAAGATGCGGGAGACGCCAATGCCGTGCTCCTCCAAGAGGTTGGCTACCGGGTCGGCGGCCGTGGTGACCAATTCGACGGCGACGAGTACCTGGTAGCCACGTTCGACGTGTGCGGCTACCAGCTCGGCGGTCTGCGGGGCTCGCAGCATGCCTGCCTTCTGCCGGAACCGCATCAGAGCGGCACGGCCGCGGGCGGTGTCGTTCCCCTGGCGGGCGATCCTCATCGCGCTGCGGAACTCACTCCAGTCCTGGTGGTACGCAGCCCATTGTGTGGCGGTGAAGTCGAGTGGCAGGCCGTCGATAGGTGGCGGCCCCCAGGGCGCGTCGCGATGCATCATGACGGGCGGGTCGCAGTCGGTCATCCATTTTCGGACGCGGGTGACGGCCTGATGCTGCAGCCGCTGAGAGCCTTTTGCTTGGTCGTTCCAGTCCCATTTGCCCTTGTCCCACCCGGGAGTCAGGGGTAGGCCATGCTCGACCAGTTTCTTACCGAGATCGGCCCACTCGCCCGGCGGGTCATCGTGCAGTTGCGCGAAAAGCGAAGACAAGTAGGTGTATTCGCCTGGGTGATGACCCGGCGTCGCCGTCACGGTGATGACGAACGGCGCCTTCTCAGGCGTCGCGGAGAGACGGTTGATGCGCCGCTGGTACTGGGTGCGCTGGGCCGTGAGGTGCCTGAATTGCTGTGCCTCGTCATTGATGATGAGGGAGAAGGAGTACTTCGGTTGGCCGTTGCGTCCGAGTAACTTCTTGAGCTGGTCCGGGGAGATGATCAGCCACCGATAGCCTCCGTCGCCGAACGCAGCGAGGGCGTCGCGCCACGCGGCGATGGTGATCTGGGCCGGCCGGTCCACGGTGATGAGTACGGTGTCGCCGCCCCCTAATTTCAGCGCAGCTTTCGCGCCGAGGATTGCGCTGCCGGTCTTGCCTACACCGGGCTCGTCGGCCAACAGGAATCCGCGCTTGCCGTGGTGAAAGGCCGTCGCGATCGCCTTCGCGGCGTCCACCTGTTCGGGCCGCGGTATCTTGTGGAAACCAGTAGCGCCCGGTTGCCGCACGCCGTTGAAGTCCTCTTCGACCCAGCGAGCGTACGAGTACGGTTTCGACGCGTAGACGGTGAGTTCGTCAGGCAATTGAGTGCCGATGTAGGCATATGCTTTGAGCGCTTTGTAGTACTTGGCACCGGGCGCGGATGCCCGATAAGGGACATCGAGGATCCAGATCCGCTCCCCGTGCCCCGGGGTGGGTATCAGCGGCGCGGCGCTGGCTCGTCTGGGCTTGGAGCGTCGCTGGGTGGTCTTCCGTGCGGCCATGAGTGCAGGCTATTCCCCAGGCGGATCGTCGGGGTCGACGACGTCGTCTGCGGCGGATGCGGTTGCGACCGCCGCGGCGGCTGGCACCGAGGAATCGCGGGCTGTCGCGGCGGGCGCGGGGCCCGGTGCAGGGCGATTATGTATGTCGATAGTCTCCACAACCTCAGGTTCGGCGGATGGTTCCACTGCTCTCGGCGCTGCTGTCGGGGATGTTGAGGCAATCGCCTTCGTCATGCAGCCCGACCAGGCGTCGCGTTCGGCGGGCCCGGGACAACGCCCGCCCAGGCGGTTCGTGCGCCTGCTCAGCAAGGCGGCGAATGTACCTGCACCCCGTATCTCGTCGTAGAAGGGGCTGTCGGACTGTCTCATTGGCCTTGCCCTCGCCTGTGGTAGGGGTCCTGTCTGTGCCTATTGACCTGTTTCGGTGGCCGTCCGCTGCGGCTGGCGCTGCAGGTGGCACATATCAGTTGTGCACGAATAGATGGTGCACGCTACATGTTGAGATGGACTTGGCCGAAGGAGGCATCGCCGGGTGTAGTGAGATGGCGAGAGGTCGTGGCCTGGCGGGCGACCGGCAGGGCGGTCGTGTCGTCGTCACCGATGTGGTCGACGACCTCGACCGCCGATCTGAAAGTCATTGTCCGGGATCAGGTCGCGCCTGCAGCGCCGGCGCGGCGGCGGCCAGCAGCGCGTCACGGTCTCGGTTCAACGGGGGATAGATGCGTTGGGTGTTGATGGTGACCTTGGTGGCTTTGGCTCGCGCGCCGCGCGACACCACCTGTCGATCCCACCCCTCGGTGTACACCGCTCCCGCCGGTCCCAGGTCGAGAATCGTTGCGTACCAGGGGATCCGGAGCGGGAGCATCGCCTCCCCGAGTAGATCGCTGATGACGTTGTATCCCGCGTAGCGGCCCATCGGTCGCCCGTGCTGGCACGACATCACCGACAGGTGGTCCTCGTCCACCCTTGCCGCGGCGACGTCGCCGGCGGCGAATACCTCGGGCGAGCCGATCACCCGCAGATAGTCGTCGACCGGCAGGCGACCGAGCCGGTCGTGCTCGGCACCGAGTTGTGYGGTCAGCGGGTTCGCCCGCATGCCCGCGCACCAGACGACGGTGCCCGCGGCCAGCACCTCTCCGGAGGAAAGCGTCACGCCGTGCTCGTCGACAGCGGCGACACCGACACCCGTCCTCGTCTCGACGCCGTTGTCGGACAAAGCCGCTTCGATCACCGGTCGCGCCGATGCCCCCATGTCGGAACCGACGTAGGGGTTGTGGTCGATCAGCACCACCCGTGGTTCGACGTTGCGTCCTGCGAATACCTTCGCCAGCATTCCGGGCAACTCGGACGCCGTTTCGATGCCCGTAAGGCCGGCGCCGACCACCACCGCGGTCGCCGCGCCCGCGTCCGCTCGGCCGCCGGACAGCGTGGCCAGGTGGCGCTGTAGCTTCATTGCGCCGTCGTAGGTGTCCACGTCGAAGCCGAATTCCCGCAAACCGGGGATATCGGGCTTCGCCACCCGACTGCCCAGCGCCATGACCAAGCGGTCGTACCTCTGCGTGAATTGTGCCCCGTTACCCGAAACGGTGACGCTGTGCGCCGCGGTGTCGATCGCCGTCACCTCGGCGGCGATGTGCCCGACGGCGACCGGGTCGAGCACGTCGCTCAGTGGAATGCGGCAAGCGCTCAGGTCTGCCTCGTAGTTGCGGACCCGGATGTCGTGGAACGGCTGCGCACTGATCACCGTGACATCGACGGTGCCCGCCGCATCGAGTTCGTCGAGCCGCCGCGCAGCCCCCAGCGCGGCCCACAAGCCGGCGAATCCCGAGCCGAGGACGAGGACGCGCTTGGAATCCGTCACACCGCCATCGTGCCAGGTCTGCGCCGGGGCGACCGCTGGATCACGCGCGATCGGGCAGCACCGGACCGGAACGCCCGAACTCAGCCCTGCGTGAGCCGGGCCACCAGGTCGATGTAGCTCTGCTTGGCATCGGCGCTGCTCGTACCCGCCAACTTGGCCCAGGCGTCGTACTTGGCGCGGTTGACCATGTCGAACCGACCGGGCCGCTTGCCTTCGACATCGCCCTTCGACCCCTGCTTGAACAGCGCGTACAGCCGCAGCAGCTCATCGTTGGCCGGCCGCGAGGTGAGCTTCGTGACGTTCTCCTGCGCATCGGCGAACGCCTGATCCAGATCCGACATGGGCACCCCTGGCTCTCGGACGAACTCTTCGACGCAATCGTAACGCCCGGAGCCGATGGCGTCTGATCCGTTCGGGCCGCCCATCCGATGACGGCGAGTCGGGGTTCGAGAAACAGGATGTCCCGAGCGGGAGTTGGTGTGAAGGTGTGCGGCGACGGGGGTTCCATCGATATGGTCGACGGGCGAGTCAGGTGAACTGAGCAGCCGCAGTGGTGGTGGGACCCCAAACTTCGACGGAGGTGTGTATGACGGTCGCTGACACGGTGGCGCCGCTGGTTCGCGCGGTGGTGGGGGAACAGGTCCCGGTAGGAATCCGGTGTTGGGACGGTAGTCGCAGTGGTCCCTCGGACGCGCCGTGGCAGGTGCACATCGTCAATCGGCGTGGTCTGCGGCGGTTGCYGTGGGCGCCCAACGACCTCGGTTTCGCGCGGGCCTACGTGTCCGGCGACATCGACATCGAGGGTGACCTGCTCGCTGGGCTGGACGTGTTGGAGCAGGTGTCGGACCCGACGAGGGGCCCCGGCGTACGGATAGACAGGCAGACGAAGAAGGCGCTGGCGACAGCGGCGCTACGTCTGGGGATCATCGGCCTCCCACCGAAACCACCGGCCGAGGAGATGAAACCGGCGCGCGGGCACCGGCACGACAAGGAGCGTGACGCCGCCGCGATCAGCCACCACTACGACGTCGGCAACGACTTCTATCGACTCGTGCTCGGCGAGTCGATGACCTACTCGTGCGCGTACTGGGCGGAGCCGAGCGACGATCTGGACGCAGCCCAATATGCCAAATGCGATCTGGTGGCCCGCAAGCTCGGCCTGACCGCGGGGATGCGGATCCTCGACGTCGGCTGCGGGTGGGGAACCTTCGCGCTGCACGCGGCACGTCACTACGGAGTGCACGTCGTCGGTGTCACCCTGTCCCAGGAGCAGGCGGACTACGCCGCCAAACGGATGGTCGACGCGGGCGTGGGGGAGTTGGTGCAGATCCGAGTCCAGGACTACCGCGACGTCACAGACGGCCCCTACGACGCGATCTCGAGCATCGGCATGGCCGAGCACGTCGGCGTCGCGATGCTGGCAACCTACGCCGCGGACCTGTTCGCGTTGCTACGCCCGCAGGGGCGGCTGCTCAACCACGCGATCTCGCGGCGACCACGCAAACCCGCCGCCACGTTCTCCAAAACGTCCTTCATCGATCGCTACGTGTTCCCCGACGGAGAAATCGAACCACTCGCGACGATGATCGAGGCGCTCGAAGGGGCCGGTTTCGAGGTGCGCGACGTCGAGTCGCTGCGCGAGCACTACGCGCTGACCCTGCGGGCCTGGGTGGGGAACCTGGAGGCGAACTGGGACGAGGCGGTGGCCTACAGCAGCGC
>NZ_JBFUGT010000243.1:0-10097 GCF_056402775.1 Rhodococcus sp. P3_B8 | reverse complement strand
ACCGGGAAGTGGGAGGCCCAGGTCTCTCAGGGTGCGCGCAATTGTCGACCGGGTTCTGAACGTGGCCATCATCAATGCCTTCCGTGGAGCAGTCGGACGAGAACGCGGACCAGAGCGTCGATGCGTGGTGTGCGCCGGAACGTGGTGAGCGGAAGAATCGACGGGAATCGCTGCCTCGTCATCGCACGCGGAAACGTGAATTCCCGCAACCCGTCAGCGCCATGAACCCGGCCGAATCCGGAATCACCGACACCACCCAGCGGCAGGCTCGGGACGGCGGCATACATGACGTACGAATTGACCGACACCGCGCCGGTGCGGATTCGTGTCGCGATCTCCTCGCCGTGACGGCGGGAGAAGATGCTCAGCCCCAACCCGTATCGGGTCGCGTTGGCCCGTTCGACCGCCTCGTCCATATCCCGCACCCTGGCGACGGTCAGTGTCGGCCCGAATGTCTCCTCGGTGACCGCGGCACTGTCCTCCGGCACGTCCACAAGAATGGTCGGCTGCACCACGTTGCCCTCGATGGCGTCCGGTCCTCCGAGCACGGCGCGGCCGCCCCTTCCGATCGCGTCGTCGATGTGGCGACGGATGACGTCGATGTGCGTGGGCATGGTGACGGGGCCGATCTGGGCGTTCCCGCCGGAACCGGCGCGGATCGTGCCTGCGAGGGTGACCACCCGATCGACGAAGCGGTCGAATACCTCTTCGTGCACGTACACCCGCTCCACCCCGAGGCAGGTCTGACCGGCGTTGGAGAATCCACCCCACACCGCCGCATCGGCCGCGGCGTCGAGGTCGCCGTCAGCGTCCACGATCAAGGCGTCCTTTCCGCCGCACTCCATCAGGACCGGGGTGAGCGTCGCCGCGCACGCGGTCATCACCTGCTTTCCGGTGGCGGTGGAACCGGTGAACCCGATCTTGTCCACACCCGATCGGCACAGCGCTGCTCCCGTGGAGTCGTCACCGGTGACCACCTGCAGAACCGGGTGTTCCGGCACGACCTCGGACAATGTCTGGGCCAACCACACACCGACTCCCGGGGTGTACTCGCTGGGCTTGTTTCCACGGTCCGATCACCCCCACGACTCCGAGGGGGAGATACTCGACGCCGGCCGCCTGGTTGACGGTGAGGAGGCTTGGGCGGACCGTGCGACGACCCAGTACCCGGGCGGCGTTCTTCGCTGCCCACGCGAGGTGTTCCAAGGCCATCGCAATTTCGAGCATCGCGTCCGCTTGCGGCTTGCCCATCTCGAGGTGGGTGAGTTCCGCGAGTTCCGGTGCCCGGCGGGCGATGATGCCCCGCCACGCATCGAGTCGCCGGGCGCGTGCCTCGAATCCCAGTTCCGCCCACCATCCGGCGACCTCACGCGCGCGGCGCACCGCGTCGTCGACGTCGTCGGCCGACCCGCGTGGGTGAGTACCGACCACTTGCCCGTTCGCCGGACTGATCACATCGAACGTGTCGGCCGCAGCCGAGGTGCTGATCATCGGGTGGTGCCCTTCGGTCCGTCGAGCGCCGTGTCGTCGAGCGCCGTGTCTGCGAGCGCGTTCGCCCATCCCCGTGTCACCCGACGAAGGAGTGGCAGGGACAGCGCGAGAATGGGGGCGAAACCGGGCGCGGAGTCCACCGCAAAGGTCCAGGTGAGGCGGGTTCCGTCCGGCGTCGGCTCCAGGGTGATGTCCTCGGCGAACCGGCGGAATCCCGGTCTGCTGGCTGCCTCGGCGGTGAAGGTCATCCGTCTGCCCTCGTCCCAGCGGTAGAAGCGTTCCCTCAGCGCTGCGGCCCCGTGCCCGAGCGTCACGGTCCTGGTGGTGCCGACGCCGAACGGCCGCGACGATGTCCACTCGCTTGCCGTGATCAGCCGCGCCCACGACACCAGTGCGTCGTGTGCGGTCAACACACTCCACACGTGGCCGGTGTCCGTCGAGAGATTCACGACGTGCACGATCCGGAATCGGGCGGTCTGCAGGAACTCGTCGTCGGTCGCGGCGAGTGGGTACCAGCGCGTCACAGGTCGACCACCAGTGACCCACCGGCCGAGCGGGACAGACAGATCAGCATCGAATCCTCCTTCTCGTTGTGCGTCAGGATCCTGTCGCGGTGATCGACCTCGCCGGCCAGAACACGTACGCGACAGGTGCCGCAAAAGCCCTGCTGACACGAGTAGGCGACGCCGGGGACCTCCCGGCGGATCGCGGCCAGCGCGGTCTCGTCCGGCCCGACGGACACGGTCGTCCCTCGGCGGGCGAGGTGTATCTCGAACTCGCGGCCATCGGCCACCGGAAGTGGTGAGAAGCGTTCGGTGTGAAGCGATCCGGTCGGGTCGATCTCGCGCATCACCCGACGTGCGGTCGTCATCAACGGTGTCGGGCCGCACATGTAGACGGCGGCACCCGGTGAAGCCGTGGCGAYGATTCCGGCGATGTCGGGAGGGCCGAGTTCGTCGTCCGGCCGGATCTCGACCTGGCCACGGGAGTACCGGGCGAGTTCGTCGAGGAACGGCATGGCCGCTCGGGAGCGTCCGAGATACACCAGCCGCCATGGCAGTTCACGGTCGTGGCATCTCTTCAGCATCGGCAGGATCGGAGTGATTCCGATTCCGCCCGCGACGAACAGATACGAGTCCGCGGCCACCAGCGGGAAGGCGTTGCGCGGCCCCCGCACGGTGATCGACGTCCCTGCCCGCAGGGAGTCGTGTACCTCGATCGAGCCACCCAGACCGGTGTCGATCCGGCGGACCGCGATGCGGTAGGACGACAGGTCGTCGGGGTCGCCGCACAGAGAGTACTGCCGTTGCTTTCCCGACGGGAGGATCAGGTCGAGGTGAGCGCCCGGGATCCAGGACGGAAGATCGCGCCCGTCCGGCGACACCACTTTCAGGCTGACCACATCAGCAGCCTCGGTCCGCACCTCCGCAACAATCAGATCCCTATCGAACCCCCAGTTGCGCACAGGCTTCGGCCTCGACAGCCATGGAGCTGCCCGGCTGGCGGCGAACACGTGCCGGTACGCGACCGTCGCCCGCGCGGCCAGCCGGAGAACCCTGGAGGGTTCGAAATGGGGCGTATCGGAGTCCGAACCTGCGGACCTGTCCGACGTCGTCATCGTCATGAGTGACTTTCTCGGTGGGAACGGTTGGCGGCAGGCGACTGTGCGAGGTATCGCATCGCCACATCCATGTCACCGATCTGCGAGGGATGGAAGCCGGGACGGAGGTACGGCGGAATCTCCGTGATCAGGAATTTGATGTTGGGCACGAGCCCCCGCCTGGTTGCACGGATCAGCTGCAGCGGCCAGAAGCGACCCTTGTCCATCGACGGGTCGGTGCAGAAGAGGTAGTTCATCGATGTCAGGAACAGCAAGCTGAGCGTGAGGCTGGCGATCAGCGCCGTTCGTACGCGGCGGGCATAGCTGCCGTCGACGTACATGTAGGCGTCGAAGGCGACGTTCCGGTGCTCGACCTCCTCGGCGCCGTGCCACCGGACCATGTCGAGCATCACCGGATGCATGCCCGCCTTCTCCAGCGCGGGGTCCGTCAGCAGCCACTCCCCCACCACGGCGGTGTAGTGCTCCATGGCGGCGAACAAGCCCAGCCGTTCGCACAGCCACGCCCGTTTCGCGCGGCCGGACAACCCTCGATCTCCCAGAATCCGGTCTACGAGCCAGTCCATCTTCTTCGCCATCGGTTCGATGTCCATGCCCAGTTCCGCGAGGTGTTCACGGGCACCCTTGTGCGAAGCGGCATGAGTCGCCTCCTGGCCGACGAACCCGACCACTTCCTCATGGAGCCGCTCGTCCTCGATCAACGGCAGTGCCTCCGCCAACGTCGCGGACATCGCGCGCTCACCTTCGGGAAGAACCAGATGCATGAAGTTGATGACGTGCGTGGCCATCGGCTCGCCGGGAACATAGTGCAATGGCACTCCATCCCAGGAGAACTCGACGTCACGAGCGGCGATCGCGTGTGCCTCGTCCGTGTACCGCCGCGCACCGACAGGATCGACCACAGGGTTTCGGCCGATTCGGGGAAACGACATCATCCTGCTGTCCTCACTGGCGACTTTGCCGAGGCTCCGGCCCCGCTGACGATGTAGTGGTCGAGGTCCACCCGGCGGGTCCGCGCGCGGAAGCGGCGGTTGAACCCCGGGTAGAAGGTGAAGTTGCGGCCCTCGCCGCTGAGGTAGTAGCTGTTGCACCCGCCGGTGTTCCATACCGAGGTCTGTAACCTCTCGTCGACCTCGTCGACGAACGCCTGCTGAACATCGGGGCGGACGTCAATACTCGCCGCCCCCTGCGCGTTCATTTCCTGCAGACAACTGAGGATGTACGCAATCTGCGCTTCGATGGTCACAACCTGCGAGGTGTAGACGACCGAATTGGGACCGAGCAACATGAAGAAGTTGGGGAAACCACTGATAGTGGTGCCGAGATAGGCGCGGGCATTGCCGTTCCACGCCTCGGCGAGGGTACGACCGTCTCGACCGCGCACCACATCGAACGCGGGATTGTCGGTCAACCGGAAGCCCGTTCCCAGCACGATCGTGTCGACCTCGTGCAGAACGCCGTCCTCGGTGACGATCCCATTCGATCGCACTTCCCGAATTCCGTCGGTGACCACGTCCACGTTCGGTTGCGCGAGCGCCGGATAGAAGGAGTTGGAAAACGTTGGTCGTTTGCAACCGAACGCATAGGTGGGCGTAAGTTTTGTCCGCAGTTCGGGGTTGCGGATCTGGCGGCGCAGGTGGGCGCGGCCGAGTGCCGCCAGCCCTTTCAGTAGCGCCGGCTTGTACACGAATCCGGGAACCATCGCCTCTTGGACCAGATCGAGACCGGTCCGTGCCAGCCGCTGGGCAACAGGTACCCGCGCGAACAGTTTCCGGGGCCATCCGGTCATCGGTTGGTCGGGGTGCGGAAGTATCCACGTCGGGGTCCGCTGGAACACTGTCATCGAACCGACGATCGGCTGGATTCGGGGGATGATCTGGACCGCAGAGGCACCGGTTCCGATCACCGCGACCCTTTCCCCCGCGAGATCGTGCTCGTGATCCCAGGCGGCCGAGTGAAAGACAGCGCCTCGAAAGCTCGCCAGTCCCGGGAGGTTCGGTACCGCCGGTTCACTGAACGGGCCCATCGCCCCGACCAGGATCCGCGCCTCCCAGGTTCCACGACTGGTGGTCACGTGCCACACCTGCGAGTCGTCGTCCCAGGTCGCGTCCCGCACGTCGTGACCCATCCGCAGATGCGGGACGATGCCGAAGTTCTCAGTGCAGGCGCGGAGATAGTCGTGGATCTCCTGCTGCAGCGGGTAAAGCCTGGTCCAGTTCGGGTTGGGCGCAAAAGAGAATGAATAGAGGATCGAGGGGATGTCGCACTGCGCTCCCGGGTAGGTGTTGACCCGCCACGTCCCGCCGATGTCCTCCGCGCGGTCGAGCACGACGAAGTCGTCGATGCCGGCTTGTTTCAGTCTGATCGCAGTTCCCAGCCCACCGAATCCCGCTCCGACGACGAGTACGTCGACCACTTCGGGTGGGTCATCGACGCTGTCGACCGGAAGTTCCACCGGTGTTGCAGACCTGACCATTCGGGCGCCCTCCTCGTTGATGCCGCGCATGCCGGCAACACTAGAACTGACATCACACGCTGTCAACAGCGATCGATGTCAACATTAGGGAGAGGATCACACCGGCATCCGACCTGCACGCCGCAGTGAGAGGATGAGGACATGACCGAGACCGGCCGCGGCGCACCCCGCCGATGGCGTGGACAGGAGCCGGAAGACCGACGGGCCAAGCGCCGGGAACAACTGATCGAAGCAGGCCTGGACATCATGGGCACGGACGGCGCCGATCGCGGCATCGCTCGACACGCTGAGCGGCGACGAAAACGCGACAAGGTCACCACTCAACTCAACTCGATAACGATGTTCGGCGCTCTCGCGTTCCTGTACCAGGATTGGCTCACCGGCAACTCGAAAATTTCCAAAAGCCGGGTCATAGACCATGTTTCGCTGGCAATCGAAGCCCAGGCCAACGTCAACAGCACGCCGGATCCAACCAGGTGACACTCGCCATGGACAACCACCGCGATTCCCGCCCTTGCGCCGGCCCGATTCGCCGTCACCGCCTGCCTCGTGCCGCGAGGACCGAGAACTCTACGGCGCAACCGGATAGTGGCTGGTGATCGCGACCCGGTTCCAGGCGTTCATCACGGTCGCCAGCCAGCTGATCGCGGACACCTGCACGTCGGTGAGTGAGCCGTCGTCCCAGGTCCGCCGTTCCGGGACAGCGAGCGCGGTGACCTGTTCGGCGAGCCCGAGCGCCGCCCGCTCCTGGTCGCTGAAGTACTGCGACTCCCACCACGCCGCCACGACCGCAAGTCGATCCGCGCTCTCCCCCTTGGCCAGCGCGTCGCGGGTATGCAAGCGAAGACAGAACGCGCAGCCGTTGAGTTGCGAGACCCGAATCTTCACCAACTCCACCAGCAGCGGGCCCACCCCCGCCGCCTCCAGAGCTGCCTTCACCTCCGCGTCCAACTTCGTCAGGCTCTGGTAAACGGACGGGTGCTGCTTACCGAGATTCACGCTGGTCATCATGTTTCCTTCGAATAGTGTGCCGGACTGACGAATGGTCGTGCGTGCGTTCCGGTCACGCGGACCACGCCGACCCCGTGATCCGCTCGACCATGCTCACGCTGCGGAAGCCCGGAACGAAGTGCTCCAGGACGTCGGCATTGACGGTGCCGTAGGTCGTGTCCGGCCGATAGCTGAGCCCGTCGACGAAAGCACGCAGAAACTCGTTCTTGAAGTCACCCCGCGGATGGACAGCGGTGATCTCCTCCACCTGATCCGGGTCCAGACCGTCCAAACCCAACCCGACCACATCGGTGAGAACACCGAAGTTCGTGGCAGCGACCTCATCCCCCATCCGGCCGGGAATCCCCGGCGTCGTGTGCAACGCGATCGCCGTCCACACCACCTCGGCGGCGGCGTCGGAGAAACCGCGATCGAGCAGAAACTTACGAGCATGATCGGCCCCATCGAGCTCGAACCGCTGCTCGACATTCGAAAGGGCGTGAGCAGACCCGTGTCGTGGAACAGCGCCGACAGATACAGCAGCTCAGGGTCCGGCCGCAGGCCGAGTACGCGAGCCCGCAGCGTGCTGAAGAGGAACACCCGCCGCGAGTGATGGAAGATCAGCGGGTTCGTCGTATCCTGGACGAGGCGAGTGGCCTCGGCCGCCGCCTGCGTCTCGGGAATCTCCACTCCTGCGATGATCTCGGTCATGGATCCTGCACTTTCAGGTTTCGATGTTGTAGAACAGACGATGTGTCCGTCCCCCAACGGTGCCGCACACCTGGCCTCCGGCGCCGCCTCGGTCCGGCCATGAACCACTCGAATCCGGACAGGCGGTGAGCATGCACACCAGCTCCCACCCCCACCGGGTCGCGGTCCTGGTCTACGACGGGGTGAAACTGCTCGACGTCGCCGGCCCCGCCGAGGTGTTCGCCGAGGCGAACCTATGCGGCGCCGACTACCAAATCGTGCTGCTGTCACCGACCGGGGCCAATGTGGCATCGTCCATCGGCATCACGATCTCCGTGGACGGCAACGCAGCATCGGAACCGTCCCCCGACACCTTCCTCGTCGCCGGCGGCGACATCTACCCCCGAACCGCCATCGCCCGCGAACTCGCCGCCCGCCACCCGACGACCCACGTCGAACCCGACTCGATCTACGTTCGCGACGGCACCACCTACACCTCCGCAGGCGTCAGCGCCGGCATCGACCTAGCGCTGGCCCTCGTCGAAGACGACCACGGCCCCGAACTGACACGCGACGTCGCCCGACGCCTCGTGGTCTACCTGCACGCGGGCGGACAATCGCAATTCTCCGCGCCACTCCAAGGCCCACCGCCGCGCACACCAGCCCTCCGCCGAATCGTGGATCTCGTGACGGCGGACCCCTCCGGGAACCACTCGCTCGCCGAACTCGCCACACACCTCCACATGAGCCCCCGCCACCTCACACGACTCTTCCGCACCGAACTGTCCACCACACCTGCCCGATACGTCGAACTGATCCGATTCGACCTGGCAAAGGCCCTCCTCGACCAGGGACACAACGCAACCCAGGCAGCATCACTCGCCGGATTCCCGAGCTACGAGAGCCTACGACGAGTCTTCGTGCGAGAGCTGTCGATGTCCCCGGCGGCCTACCAACGCCGCTTCCGCACCGCACACCGCGCCGACGCAGGATAACCGTGGCCACCGTGTGGCGTCGGCGACCGATGAATTCCGCCTCGCCACGCAGTCTGTATTGATGAGTGTCCGCTTCCGCACCTGCGGGAGGTGTGAGATGAGGCAACAAGGAGCGTGCATACCGTGGATCAAGACAACGTGAGCGCCACTGTGACGGTCACCGTGCCCGCCCCCAGGGTGTTCGCGGTATTGGCCGACCCGACGACCCATTCAGCGATCGACGGCACCGGCTGGGTTCAGCAAGCCGCCGACCGGGCGCCGCTGACCGAGGTGGGGCAGATTTTCCGGATGGACATGTATCACCCCAACCATCCGAACGGTGAGTATCAGGTGGCCAACGAGGTCCACGTGATCGACCCGCCGCGCGCCATCGGCTGGATGACGGGGCAGGAGAAGGACGGCGGTCGCCTGGAGTTCGGCGGCTGGATCTGGCGCTACGACCTGGTGCCGCGCGGCCCGGCCGAGACCGAGGTCACGCTCACCTACGACTGGTCTGCGGTGCCCCAGTTCATCCGCGAGTACATCCAGTTCCCGCCGTTCGGTCCTGAGCATCTCACAAACTCGCTGCACCACCTGGCCGAGCTTGCCGCCACGACCTCCCAGGCTTGGACGCCCGAGTAGTCCTACGGTTGGGCGAGCCGCTCGAGGAGCCATGATTCGACGCCGCAGAGCGCAGTCCTGGCCATTGCCGTGGGGTGGCCCGTGAACCCGTGGGGCGCGTCGGGATAGATCCGGAGCTCGACGTCATTGCCGGCGGCGGAGAGCCGGCCTGCCATCGCGAGGTTGTCTTCCAACAACACGTCCTTGCTTCCGACGACCAGCAGCGCCGGGGGAAGGCCGTGGAGGTCGCCGTAGAGAGGAGAGATGTCTGGAGCAGTGCGATCTGCCACATGGCCGGCGTAGGCCTGGATGAAGTATTCGTCAGCGATCCGACGTCCGGCCGGAGTCTGCGCGCTCGAGTCGAAGGTGCCGAATTGGAGTGCGGCGCCGGTGAACCCGTCGACGGCTCCCCTGTCCCGCAGCCGGAGCAGAGTTGCCATTGCGAGTGTCGCTCCCGCCGAACGCCCGCCGATCGCCAGTCGGGATGATCCGAAGCGGGCATCGGCGTGTTCGACGAGCCAGAGCGCCGCCGCTTCACAGTCATCGGGTGCGGCCGGCCACGGGTGCTCGGGTGCCAGCCGGTAGTCGACGCTGACGACGGCGATGCGGAGAGCGTCAGCGAGTTCACGGTTACGCACGTCGTCGCGCGCCGCGGAGTCCATGTAGAAGCCGCCGCCGTGTATGTCGAGGTAGACGCCCCGCGCTCGACCGCCGGTGGGGGTAGAGATCCTCACCGGGACATGCGCTCCCGCGGCTTCGACCATCTCTTCGATCGCCGGTGGATCGGCGGGAGAAGGAGCGGACCGCCTCGCCCGTACTTCCCTCAACTCCTCGGGGGTGCGGGGGCCACGGCCTGCTGCCCTCGAGGTGTAGAAACCCCGAGCTTCCTCGACCTGCTCCGCGGGCACGTCAGCCAGCAAATAGTCCAGCGCGAACCGCACGCGCCCTCCTCACCGTCGGGGTCTCATCACCACACTGTTTACCGCGCAGCGCTCGGCACACACCGAACGCGAATTCAGTGCTTCTGAACGGTTTTCAGTGTTCGCGAGCCGACGGAGATTGTATCGGTACAGATTGTTGCAAGAGTTCGGCACGGGTGCCGGGCATGCCGCTGTCACCCCGATCGGAGGATTTGACTGCCAGAACTTGGTTGATCCCGAGCCGATTCGCCGCAAACGCCAACGCCGCGCCGGCCATGTACATCCGCCACACCCGGGCCCGCCCGGCGCTGCTGTAG
>NZ_JBFUGT010000242.1:0-10114 GCF_056402775.1 Rhodococcus sp. P3_B8 | reverse complement strand
GCCGGATTCGGGGCCGGTGAGCCAGTTGCGGACGAACTGCTTGTCGAAGCTCGGCTGCACCTTCCCGGCCTCGTACCCGTCGGCCGGCCAGTACCGGGACGAGTCGGGGGTGAGGACCTCGTCGGCGAGAACCAGGTTGCCCTGCGGGTCCAGTCCGAACTCGAGCTTGGTGTCCGCGAGGATGATGCCCCGGTCCGCGGCGAAGTTGGACGCCCGGCCGTAGATGTCGAGGGTGTCGTCGCGCAGCTTCACGGCCAGGTCCTGGCCCACCTTCTCGACCACGGCCTCGAAACTGATGTTCTCGTCGTGCTCGCCCAGCTCGGCCTTGCTGGCGGGCGTGAAGATCGGGTCGGGAAGCTGGCTCGCCTCCACCAGGCCCTCGGGCAGTGCGACGCCGCACACCGCGCCGGTCTCGTTGTAGTCGATCAGCCCCGACCCCGTGAGGTAGCCGCGGGCCACGCACTCGACGGGGACCATGTCCAGCTTCCGGACCACCAGCGCGCGGCCGAGGACCTCTTCGGGGATCCGGCTGTCGTCGGGTTCACCGGCCAGATGGTTGTTGCCGCCGAGGACGCCGAAGAAGAAGACGCTCATCGCGGTGAGCACCCGCCCCTTGTCCGGGATCGGGGTGCTCAGGACGTGGTCGTAGGCGGAGATCCGGTCGCTCGCGACCAACAGAAGGTGCTCGTCGTCGATCGTGTAGAGGTCGCGGACCTTGCCACCGGCCAGATGGGCGTATGAATCGAGTGAGGGGCGCACGGTGACCCAGCCTATCGGTCGGGCACCGACCGGCGGCCGCTGACCTTCGAGCTGGGCAGACGTCCCGCCGTAGACTTCCCCGTCATCTCGTCGCCCTCGACGAGGACATCGAACTGCAAGTGGAGGCGCAGCGGCTTGGTGATGGACTGAGACCAGGTAAGCCGGTTCCCGTCGAGTGTCAGGTCGGTGAGCGGGACTTCCTCGGCGGCTCCGCGAGCGATGCCGCGAAGTTCCCCGTCCTGCGTGACGAAGGTCAGTTCGACTCGTTGCTTTCCGATGGGCGTGGCGATCACGACGTTCCAGGTGCCGTCGACAGACATGGCTCTGCTCCTCAGATGGTGGTGGGTTCGAGCCCACGGGCACGCCAGACGGTGCCGCGGCGCTCGTAGGCGAACAATGTCTCGACCGCGTGCGCGATGCGCGGTCCCAGTTCCCGTTCGAGTAAATACAGTCCGAGGTCCAGACCTGAGGTGACGCCGGCCGCGGTGACGAGGTCACCGTCGTCGACGACGCGGGCGTCCACGGCGACCACCCCGGTGGCGTCGAGCAGATCCATCCCCAGGTGATGGGTGACGGCGTGGCGGCCTTCGACGAGTCCTGCCATCGCGAGCACGAGCGACCCACCGCAGACGGTGGCGACGATCAGGTCCGGGTCGGCACAGGCCTCCCGCAGTACTTCGGGGAGCCGTGTCTCGAGGGTCCGTCCGAGAATTCTCGGGATGGTGTCGTCGCCCTCGGTGCGCTCCTCCACGCGCCCCGACGCACCCGGCACGACGATCACATCGGCCCGGCCCGCGTCGAGCGTGGCGGCGGCCCGCAGACTCAGCGGCGCCGTTCCGCTCGGGACCTCACGCACGCCCTCGGCGGAGGCCAATTCGACGGTCAGCGCGCCGTCGGCGTACAGGCCACCCGCGTGCAGTACCTCGAAGGGAGCGATGACGTCGAGCGGATCGAACCCGTCGAACAGCGCGATCTGGACATGCATCCGTGGTGCCTTTCCCTGTCCGCCTCGTGCCGAGTACACGAGGCGCTAGTGACGTTAGCCAGCCGATCGAGACCGGAGAACTGGCATTTTCGCCACATACCAACAGATTGTCGCCACGCCATCTGCGCAGATTTCTGCATTTCGCATCGCCATTTACCGCCGTTATTCGCCCTTGGCGGAAATCGATCGACTGCGTAGGTTGTAGCCATGCACACCGTGGCAGTCCTGGCACTCGACGGTGTCATCGCGTTCGATCTCGCCACCCCGATCGAGGTCTTCGGCCGCACCAGGCTGCCGGACGGGCGCGCGGCCTACCGGGTGAAGGTGTGTGCCCTCGGCGGTGACGTGGATGCCGGCGCATTCACACTCCGCGCGCCGTGGGATCTGAGCATTCTGGACGCGGCCGACACGATCATTCTGCCGGGGCTCGCCGACCCCACCGCTCCGCTTGCACCCGAAATTCTCGAGGCGCTGCGCCGGGCCGCCGACAGTGGCACCCGAATCGCGTCGATCTGCGTGGGGGCGTTCACCTTGGCCGCCACCGGACTACTCGACGGCAAACGGGCGACGACGCATTGGGCGGCCGCCGAACTCCTCGCCGCGCGTCACCCACTGGTGGACGTGGATCCGGCCGTGCTCTACGTCGACAACGGCCAGTTCCTGACCTCGGCCGGTGCCGCGGCAGGCCTCGATCTGTGTCTGCACATGATCCGCTCGGATCACGGGTCGGCGGTCGCCGCCGACGCTGCCCGGTTGTCGGTCATGCCGTTGGAACGCGAAGGCGGGCAGGCGCAGTTCATCGTTCACGAACGACCACCGTCCGCGGAAATGACGAGCCTCGACCCGCTGCTGAGGTGGATGCACGAGAACAGCCGCGACGATCTGACGCTCGACGACCTCGCCCGGCGAGCCGGGACGAGCACCCGCACCCTCAATCGGAGATTCCGCGAGCAGACCGGCACCACACCGTTGCAGTGGCTTCACCGCGTCCGGATTCATCAGGCGCAGTACCTCCTGGAGACCACCACGCACTCCGTCGACCGCATCGCCGCGCAGGTGGGCTTCGGGTCGCCGACGGCGTTCCGCGACCGGTTCAAGCGCGTAGTCGGCACCAGCCCCCATTCGTACCGCGCGGCGTTCCGGGGATCCTCGGCGACCGCGTAACGGCGTCGGGGGCACAGCCGCGGAACACTTCGTCTCCCGTTGTCGTTACCGTTGGTCAGGAACTCTTGTGATCGCGGTAACCGGAGAAGGTGGGTAATGGCGACGGACACGACCCCGGTCGACGTCGGGTTCCGTTCGGAACGCGGACCGATTCTCGTGTCACTGATGCTCACGACGTCACTGGTCGCGCTCGATGCGACCATCATCTCCACCGCCGTCTTCACCATCGTCGGGGACCTCGGCGGCTTCTCGCAGTTCCCGTGGCTGTTCTCGATCTACCTGCTCACCCAGGCCGTGTCGGTGCCGATCTACGGCAAGCTGGCCGACATCTTCGGCCGCAGGCCCGTGATGCTCCTGGGCATCGCCCTGTTCGGCGTCGGCTCGGTGCTGTGCGGGATCGCGTGGAGCATGCCCGCGCTGATCGCGTTCCGCGCGGTACAGGGTCTCGGCGCCGGGGCCGTCCAGCCGATGAGCATGACCATCGCCGGAGACATCTACACCCTCGCCGAACGCGCCAAGGCCCAGGGCTATCTGGCCAGCGTGTGGGGCATGTCGGCGGTGATCGGCCCGACCCTCGGCGGGGTGTTCTCCGAGTACCTGTCGTGGCGGTGGATCTTCTTCGTCAACATTCCCCTCTGCCTGCTCGCGGCCGTGATGCTGATCCGCAACTTCGACGAGAAGCGGGCGCGCACCCAGCGGTCCATCGACTACGCCGGCGCCGGAATCCTGGCGGTCGGGGCGACACTGCTCATCCTCGGACTCCTCGAAGGCGGGCAGGCCTGGGCGTGGAGATCCCCGATCAGCCTCGGCATCTTCGCGGCAGGATTCGTGTTCCTGATCGTCTTCGTCCTCGTGGAACGCCGCGCCGCCGAACCGGTGCTGCCGCTGTGGGTGTTCACCCGGCGGGTTCTCGCGGCGAGCAGCCTCGTGTCACTGCTGGTCGGGGCGATCGTCCTGGGCCTGACCACCTACGTGCCTACCTTCACCCAGGGCGTCCTCGGGACGGGCGCACTGGTGGCCGGGTTCGCGCTGGCCACCCTGACCATCGGCTGGCCGATCGCCGCGTCGCAGTCCGGGCGCGTGTACCTGCGCTTCGGCTTCCGTGTCACCGCCACCGCGGGGAGTCTGCTGGTCGTGGCGGGCACCGCTCTCACGTTGAGCCTGTCCATCGACTCGGCGGTGTGGCAGGTGGCGATCTGCTGCTTCGTCATCGGCGGCGGCATGGGTCTCGTCGCGAGCCCCACCCTCATAGCGGCGCAGTCGAGCGTCGACTGGTCGGAGCGCGGCGTCGTCACCTCGACCAACATGTTCGCCCGGTCCATCGGCAGCGCCGTGGGGGTCGCCCTGTTCGGCGCCCTCGTCAACGCGCGACTGGGCGGCGCCGACAACCCCGCCCCCGGCGACCTGGCCGGCGCCCTGCATCTGGTGTTCGTGGCCGCCCTCGGCGCGGCCGTCGTACTCGTCGTCGCCGCGGCGGCGATGCCGAAGTCCGCCTCCGCGCCGGAGGTCGAACCGAGCGCACCGACGTCCGAACCGCCGGCTGTGAAGGAGTGACCGTGCCCGACCCGTGCGTCGACGTGCTGATCGCCTCGTATCTCGAGCAGGACCTGGTCGACAGGATCGCAGCCTGCGACCCTCGGGTACGGGTGTCGTACGCACCCGAACTGCTCCCCCGGCCTCGATGGCACAGCGATCACGTCGGGGTGCCGCGTGATCTGACGGCCGGCGAGCACGACCGGTGGTCGTCGATGTTGCGGACCGCCGACGTGATGTTCGACTTCGACTGGCGGCACCCCGAACGCACCCTCGATCAGTCGCCGAATCTGCGTTGGATTCAGGCGACGTCCGCGGGCGCCGGGCAGCTGATCGAGAAATTCGGGCTGTCGCGCGTGCCGCTCACGGTGACGACCGCCGCGGGAGTCCACGCCGATCCGCTGGCGGAGTTCGCGCTCGCCGGCATTCTGCATTTCACGCGCGGCCTTCCCCGGCTGATCGCCGACCGGCAGACGCGGACCTGGCGCAAGCAGGAAACGACCGAGCTCGCAGGACGCCACGCGCTGATCGTGGGCGCCGGCAAGATCGGCTCGCGCACAGCGGAACTCCTCCGGTGTTTCTCCGTCACCGCAAGCGGGGTCGCCCGCACCCCCCGCCCCGCAGGCGCGCCTTTCGACAGCATGACCACCACCGACCGGATCGCCGAGCACCTGCCCGCCGCGGACATCCTCGTGATCTCCTGCGCCCTCACCGACGACACTCGCGGACTGATCGGACGCCGCGAACTCGCCGCTCTCCCCGACGGCGCACTGGTCGTCAACCTCGGCCGGGGACCGATCATCGACGAAGACGCTCTCGCAGAAGCACTGTCGACAGGCAGGCTGGGCGGGGCGGTTCTGGACGTCACCTCCACCGAACCGCTCCGCGAGGACTCGCCGTTGTGGACGGCCGACAACGTCATCCTCAGCCCGCACAGCGCCGCCAACGTGCCGTCCGAGAACGGGAAGATCGTGGATCTGTTCGTCGAGAATCTCGGACGCTACCTGTCGGGTGACGCTGCGCTGATCAACGAGTTCGACTTCGACGCGGGATACTGACCGCACAGAGCGGCCGCCGCCGCTACCGTGGGTATCCACCATGACCGACCGTGACCTCGTCGACCGGATCGACCGGCTCGTACACGACCAACTCGCGAACCACGACAACCGATCCGGGCACGACTCGAATGTGAACCAGGACCCTTGCCCGCACTGTGGACGCGAATGGCACGGGCTCGCGATCACCGAGCGCATGCAGCAGATGCGGCACGCCCGGGCACTCGACCCGAAGTACAGCCACGCCCGCGATCACAGCCGGGTGCTGTGCGCGGGCTCGGCGTTCATCGGCCCGATGCCCGAAGAGGTGCTGATGCTCGGGGGCTTCGACGTGCACGCCGCCTGGCGGGACATGGTTGCGGCGGCACGGCAGACGTCCGATCGGATCGAGCAGCCCAACCCGTTCGACGCGTATCGCACCGCCGGTCCGCCCGGAGACGAACCACCGGCTGTCGGCCTCGCCGGCGGATGCGACCGCGCGTCGTGGCACTGCCCGCAGTGCGGCGACCGAGCGCACTTCCTCGACGCCGGCCGCGAACCCAACGCCTTCGCGGTCGCGCTGCGCGCCTACGCCGCGCACATCGCCGCGGCGCACGACCCGTCCACGGACGACGAGGACGACGCGTCCACCTTCTCGACCCGCTGGGCACTTCCCACCCGCGGGGTGCTCTGGGACAGCCGGCACACCGTGATCGGACGATTCGGCCCCGGCGGCAGCACATTCGAACCCGGTGCCACCGCCCGCGACCTCCGCGGCTTCGGCGGCCCACCGCCCATGCGAGCCTGACCGGAGGTTACCGACCTGACCACCTCTCGGAGAGCGCCGGGCGAACGGAGACCCTGATGGACGGCCGCGACGCACAGTCAGCCCAGCACGGGCCCCGCCGCCGGACGGACACGCCGCGGTGGTGGAGGTTGGCGACCGGAATCGTCCTCACCGCCCTCGTCGCGTTCGCCTGCGCTGCGACGCTGGTGATCACGATTCCGATCGATCCGGTCTTCCCGTACGTCGTGCTCGCCGGTTTCGCCCTGCTCATTCTCGGTGCCGTGTGGCTGATTCTCGCCGGCGTGCAGCTGGGGCGGTACCGGTGGGATCGACGCATCTGCCTTGCGCCTGCCATGGTGGCGCTGACCGCGACCCTCGTATTCTGCGGTGTGCCGTCCGACCTCGGGTGGCGGCTGTCGGTCGGCGCACTGACCGCGTACGCGCAGACGTGCACACCATCGTCCGAGGACCAGCGGATAGGCCTGTACGACACCTGGCGCATCGAGCCGCTGGACACCGGCTGCCACTTCTTCCTCGAAGGCGGCCTGGTCAACCTTGTCGGAGTCGCTCGTCTGCCGGACGGGACCGACAAGATCGGGCGCCCCCAGCGTGATGGTGAGATCGGATATCAGCACATCGAATCCGACTGGTACCGCTTCATGCAGATCTTCTGAGCCGCGCCAACTGTCGAAGCCGAATCCAGTCGACCGGCGTCGCTGCTTCAGAAACCGGTGGCTGCGACGATGCGGCCCCCGGCGACGGCCTCGAGCAACGCCGCATGGTCTCGGGTGTTCTGCTCTGCGTACGTTTCGGCGAATTCTGCTATCGCATGATCGAATTCGGTGTCGTCCCCGAGATAAGCGGCGATCGCGATCCGGTCGCCGGCCCGCGCGTGCGCATAGGCGAGGACCCGTGCACACAATCGCCCGTACAACATCATCGTGGCGGGTGTCTGGGATTCGACCACCGCCGAACCCTTGCCGTCCCTCAGTTGGCGCACGTAGAAGTCCCGCTCGACGCCGTCGGGGCCCGCGCCACGTTCCCAGCCCAGGAAGATGTCGCTCGCGGCCTGCATCAGCCGCTGTCCGCTGACCACTCGCTCGCCCTCCGCAGCGAACGACGGGCCGTCGACGTAACTCGACAGCACGGACGGACCCGCCTCCTTCACCTGCAGAAACAGCGGATCGTCGTCGTCTGCTCCCAGCATCAGAATGATCCAGGTGCGGGTGCCCACACTGCCGACCCCGACCACCTTGCGGGCAATCTGCACCATCCGGAACTGGTCGTAGAGGACGCGGTGGTCCCACCGCAGAGACTGCACATACGCGTTCAGGCGATGCCGTAGGTCTCGGTACAGCGATTCGAGGTCTTCGCCCGCGTACAACTCCTCGACCGGGACCAGCAGAGGCGGGTTGCTGATGATCCGCCTCTCCCCGTCGACGACGGCGGTCAGCTTGGAGAGCGCTTGGACGCTGTCCCGGCGCCGCGCCTTCTCCAGAGCTGTGCTGGCGCGTTTCCTCTGCGACTTGTCCAGCTCGTCTCGAAGTCCCACGAGTTCCGCTGTGGGCTCGATGTGGGAGTACCAGACGCCCAGGTTTCCCAGTTGCGCCTGTCTGGAGATGGTTTCGCGGTATTCGGCGGCGCACGCGCGGGTGATCTTCCTGGTCTTCTTGCCGCTGAATCCGTTCTCCTGCGCCGCGATCGCGAGGCTCGAGACCAGGCGTTTGACATCCCATTCGAAGGGACCGGGATGCGTCTCGTCGAAGTCGTTGACGTCGAATGCCAGCCGACGTTCCGGGGTGGCGAAGATTCCGAAGTTACTCAGGTGCGCGTCGCCGCAGAGCTGCGTGCGCAGGCCCGTGGTGGGTGAGTGGGACAGGTCGTCGGCCATGATCGCGGCGCCGCCGCGGTAGAAGGCGAAGGCCGTCGCCGCCATGCGCCCGTACCGGATCGGAACGAGTTCCGCGACTCTCTCCGTCGCCTGCTTCTCGAGGAGGCCCACCGGGTCGCGCCGATCGGCCACACCGTGCTCGGCCAGCGCGGACGGCGGAGTGTCTCGGCGGGCGGCCGTCCCTCGTTGTGCGCGCTCGGCCCGGCTCGGATGCGCCACCCGTTCGTCGTCGTCCGCGGAGTGCGTCATCGGGCCGCCGTAGATTCCTCGGACATGGCTGTCTGCCTTCCTCGAGCGACGCGATATGGCTTGTCGGTTGCCCATTCTCCTCCGCCCGGACGGCGTTCGCGGCAAATACCAGTAGGTTCATCGGCAAAGGGGTGGGCTCGGCGGTGCCGTTCTGCTTGAATTGATGTATGTGCCGGTGGATGGCGTACTCGGGTGAGCCGATCCTCGCCGAGGAGCTGTTGTTCCGACCGGTTCATTCGCTGATCGATCAGAGTCTGCACTCGCGGCTCGGGGCGACCACAACGAATGGTGACGGCTTCGGTATCGGCTGGTACGGCGAAGGCAGTGAGCCGGCGGTGTACAAGAGCATCGAACCGGCCTGGAACGACAGCAATCTGCGGGAGATCGCCGGTCAGGTGCGAACACCGATGTTGCTCGCGCACGTGCGGGCCTCGACCGGGACGCCGGTGCAGCGCAGCAATTGTCATCCCTTCCGGCACGGCCGGTGGTTGTGGGTGCACAACGGCGCACTCCGCGGTTTCCACGAGATCAGACGCGACCTGGTGATGGCCGTCGACCCGACGCTGTTCTCCGACATCGAGGGGTCCACGGACTCCGAGGCCCTGTTCTTCCTCGCACTGACGTTCGGCCTCGCCGACGACCCCTTCGGCGCTGTCGCCCGGGCGGTCGGCTTCGTCGAAGACGTCGGCCGGACGTACGGGGTCGAGCATCCGGTGCAGATGACCGTCGCGACCACCGACGGCGAGTCGCTGTGGATCTTCCGCTATTCGAGTGAGCGGCAGTCGAGGTCGTTGTTCTTCTCCACCGAGGTCGCGAAGCTGCGCGCACTCCACCCGGAGGTCGAGGTCCTGCACAACCTGGGCGGGGAGACCCGCTTCGTGGTCTCCGAACCCCTCCGCGACCTCGAAGGCGCGTGGAACGAGGTGCCGGAATCCTCTGCCGGGGTGGTCCGTCCGGGCCAGGACGAAATCCGGCCGTTCGAACCGATGTCACCGGCCTGACGTCGCGGAACTCACTTGGCGGTGCTCTTGCGGGGCCGCCCCCGCCGCGCGGTCTTGACGGGAGGCGGACTCTCCGATTCCGGTTCCGCGTCGGCGGTGGATTCTTCGGACGGATCGTCGCGCCAACTGATTTCGATTTCGATCTCGGTCTCGTCGCCGTCGACCTCGATCTCGAGCTCCCACTGGACACGGTCGCCGACGACGACCGAAATCGAGTCGCCACCGGAGCCCAGTTCCACCTCGGAGCCGCTCGCGAGTGCCTGTCCGAGCGCGATGAGCCGGTCGGACACCTCTTTCCGGGAGAGCTCGGACTTCCTCTTGATCTCCAGTTTGGGCACGGCGACTCCTCACCTCGGTGCAGTGTCTCATCACCGTAACTGTCGCGAGACCGGTGGCCGGATCGAACCGAGAACAAAGTGAAGATGTAGCTTCGTCGTCCCCACACATGGGACACTCGGTGCAGCGCGCGATGGACGGACGGTGGGCCTCCKATGACCGAAGAACCGACTTCCAGTGATTCGAAGCGGGTAGCGGGCCCTCAACGCCTGCTCGGACTGCTGCTGGCRATGGCGATGTTCGTGCTCGTCGTCGACACATCACTGATGAACGTGTCGATCTCCTCGGTGGTTCGCGACCTCGACACGACCGTCAGCGGCGTCCAGGCGGCGATCGCACTCGAGGCGCTGGTATCCGCCGCGTTCATCCTCATCG
>NZ_JBFUGT010000241.1:0-10131 GCF_056402775.1 Rhodococcus sp. P3_B8 | reverse complement strand
GTCGAGGGCCAAGTGAGCGGGGGAGTGATGAGCAGCGGGACGTGGCGCGCCGTGCGGGTGCTGGCCGCGGCCACCGCGGTCGGGCTGATCGCGGGGTGCGGGTCGACGATCGAGGGCTCACCCAGGGCTGAAGGGGCGTCGCCGTCCGGTGACACCGAACAGTTCACGGCCCTGCTGGAGGAGTGCAACGCCGTCGCCGACGAACAGATCGCCCAGACCGTCGGTGCCGACGCCATCGAACGGGGCTTCTTCGGCGCGATCTGCCGCTGGGACGCGGTCGGCGCCAACGGTCCCGTGAAGGTGACGTTCAACTGGTTCGAGACGGGTTCCCTCGACACGGAGAAGTCGACAGGCGAGAAGCTCGGGTACACCGTGGAGTCCTCCACCATCCAGGGCCGCAAGGCCGTCGTGATGCGTCCCCCCGGCGATCCGGGGGCGTGCGGAGTGACGGTCGGATCTCCCTCCGCAGGCGTCGTCGGCTGGTGGGTACAGTTCCAGACGGGGGCGGCAGACCCGTGTGAAGCGGCATCGACGCTTGCGGATCTGACGCTCAATCTGAGTAGTTGATGTGCCCGTGTCCGTACCGACAGCTCCGAGCGGTACCCCACATCGCAGGTCAGCCCTTACCACTGCCAACCCACTTTGACCTTCCGGCGCGCCGCCGGGTATCGTTGTGGGTCGTGTCCGGCATGCCCGGGCCGATCTGTGTGCCTAGCGAGGTATTGCCGTGCGCGCGTTCGTGCAGATTTCTGCATGGAACGAGCATCCGGCTGCCTGTGTGGGGGTATGCGACACACCCGACCTCGGGTGCAGCTCGAGGCGCGGGTGAGGGGCAGCAGCTCTCTTGCCCCAACTGCTAGATCCCTAATTTCAGAACAGCCAAGGTTGCTTGTCCAGAGCAGTCTGTTCAACACGAAGAAAGCCGGTAAATGCCAACCATCAACCAGCTGGTCCGCAAGGGCCGCCGCGACAAGACCGCGAAGGTCAAGACGGCAGCCCTCAAGGGCAGCCCGCAGCGTCGTGGCGTGTGCACCCGCGTGTACACCACCACCCCGAAGAAGCCGAACTCGGCGCTCCGTAAGGTCGCGCGTGTGCGCTTGACCAGTTCCGTCGAGGTCACCGCTTACATCCCGGGCGAGGGTCACAACCTGCAGGAGCACTCGATGGTGCTCGTCCGCGGTGGTCGTGTGAAGGACCTCCCCGGTGTGCGCTACAAGATCATCCGTGGCTCGCTCGACACCCAGGGTGTCAAGGGCCGCAAGCAGGCCCGCAGCCGCTACGGCGCCAAGAAGGAGAAGAGCTAATGCCACGTAAGGGCCCCGCTCCGAAGCGTCCGCTCATCAACGACCCGGTCTACGGTTCGCCCCTGGTGACGCAGCTCGTCAACAAGATTCTCCTGGACGGCAAGAAGTCCACCGCCGAGCGCATCGTCTACGAAGCACTCGAGCAGGCGCGCGAGAAGACCGGCACCGACCCGGTCGTCACCCTCAAGCGCGCACTGGACAACGTCAAGCCCGCCCTCGAGGTCCGCAGCCGCCGTGTCGGTGGCGCCACCTACCAGGTGCCGGTCGAGGTCCGTCCGGGCCGCTCCACCACCCTCGCGCTCCGCTGGCTCGTGACCTTCTCCCGGCAGCGCCGCGAGAAGACCATGGTCGAGCGTCTCGCCAACGAGCTCCTCGATGCCAGCAACGGCTTGGGTGCCGCTGTGAAGCGCCGTGAGGACACTCACAAGATGGCCGAAGCCAACAAGGCATTCGCCCACTACCGCTGGTGACGTCACGTCGGAGCAGTCACCTACCGTGACTGCTCCGGCGTCGTCGCACGTCGGGCCCCTACCGGGGACCGGCTGATCTACAACTCGAGACAATGGCCCCGCTGGTGGAACACCGGGGAGGCCGACACCCGATACACGAGCTACGAGCGGGGAAGAATCCTGTGGCACAGGAAGTGCTGACCGACCTGAACAAGGTCCGCAACATCGGCATCATGGCGCACATCGATGCCGGCAAGACCACGACCACCGAGCGCATCCTGTTCTACACCGGTGTCAACTACAAGATCGGTGAGACGCACGACGGTGCCTCGACCACGGACTGGATGGAACAGGAGAAGGAACGCGGCATCACGATCACCTCTGCCGCGGTGACCTGCTTCTGGAACAACAACCAGATCAACATCATCGACACGCCGGGCCACGTCGACTTCACCGTCGAGGTGGAGCGTTCGCTCCGCGTGCTCGACGGCGCCGTCGCAGTGTTCGACGGCAAAGAGGGCGTCGAGCCCCAGTCGGAGCAGGTGTGGCGTCAGGCCGCCAAGTACGACGTTCCGCGCATCTGTTTCGTCAACAAGATGGACAAGATGGGCGCGGACTTCTACTTCACGGTCCAGACCATCATCGACCGCCTCGGCGCGAAGCCGCTCGTCCTGCAGCTGCCGATCGGCGCCGAGGACGACTTCGACGGCGTCGTCGACCTGGTCGAGATGAAGGCTGTCACCTGGCGTGGCACGGTCGCCATCGGCGCCGAGCCCACCATCGAGGAGATCCCGGCCGATCTCGCCGACAAGGCTGCCGAGTACCGCGAGAAGCTGCTCGAGACGGTTGCCGAGTCCGACGAAAAGCTCATGGAGAAGTACTTCGCCGGCGAGGAGCTCTCCGTCGAGGAGATCAAGGGCGCCATCCGCAAGATGACGGTCAACTCCGAGCTGTACCCGGTTCTGTGCGGTTCCGCGTTCAAGAACAAGGGCGTTCAGCCCATGCTCGACGCGGTCATCGACTACCTGCCGAACCCGCTGGACATCGGCGAGGTCCAGGGTCACGCCCTGGGCAACGAAGAAGAGATCCTCACTCGTAAGCCGAGCAAGGAAGAGCCGTTCTCGGCTCTGGCCTTCAAGATCGCTTCGCACCCGTTCTTCGGCAAGCTGACGTTCGTCCGCGTGTACTCCGGCCGGATCGATCCGGGCGCCCAGGTCATGAACGCGACCAAGGGCAAGAAGGAGCGCATCGGAAAGCTCTTCCAGATGCACGCCAACAAGGAGAACCCGGTCGACGAGGCCGTGGCCGGCCACATCTACGCGATGATCGGTCTGAAGGACACCACGACCGGTGACACCCTGTGTGCACAGGACGCCCCGATCGTGCTCGAGTCCATGAGCTTCCCGGACCCGGTCATCCAGGTCTCGATCGAGCCCAAGACCAAGTCCGACCAGGAGAAGCTGGGCACCGCGATCCAGAAGCTCGCCGAAGAGGACCCGACGTTCTCCGTCGAGCTCGACGAGGAGACCGGCCAGACCGTCATCGGCGGCATGGGCGAGCTCCACCTCGACATCCTCGTCGACCGTATGCGTCGCGAGTTCAAGGTCGAGGCCAACGTCGGCAAGCCGCAGGTTGCCTACCGCGAGACCATCACCAAGAAGGTCGAGAAGCACGACTACACCCACAAGAAGCAGACGGGTGGATCGGGCCAGTTCGCCAAGGTGATCATCGCGCTGGAGCCGTTCGTCGGCGAAGACGGTGCCACCTACGAGTTCGAGAACAAGGTCTCCGGCGGTCGCATCCCTCGCGAGTACATCCCTTCCGTGGATGCAGGCGCGCAGGACGCGATGCAGTACGGCGTTCTCGCCGGCTACCCGCTGGTGAACCTGAAGCTGTCGCTGCTCGACGGTGCTTACCACGACGTCGACTCGTCGGAAATGGCCTTCAAGGTCGCCGGTTCGCAGGCGCTGAAGGAAGCCGCCCGCAAGGCCGGCCCGGTCATTCTCGAGCCGCTCATGGCTGTCGAGGTCACCACACCCGAGGAATACATGGGTGACGTGATCGGCGACCTGAACTCCCGCCGTGGCCAGATCCAGGCCATGGAGGAACGCAGTGGTGCCCGTGTCGTGAAGGCGCTGGTTCCGCTCTCGGAGATGTTTGGTTACATCGGTGATCTGCGGTCGAAGACCCAGGGCCGGGCGAACTTCTCCATGGTGTTCGATTCCTACGCAGAGGTTCCCGCGAACGTCTCGAAGGAAATCATCGCCAAGGCGACCGGCGAGTAACCTCGGTTCCAGCCGGCCGAAGCACGACCCAGTAATAACAACCGCACTGCTGCATACCGCAAGCATCAATCAGTCCAGGAGGACACACAGTGGCGAAGGCGAAGTTCGAGCGGACGAAGCCGCACGTGAACATCGGCACCATCGGTCACGTCGACCACGGCAAGACCACGCTGACCGCGGCCATCACCAAGGTTCTGCACGACGCGTACCCGGATCTCAACGAGGCTTCGGCCTTCGACGAGATCGACAAGGCTCCTGAGGAGAAGGCTCGCGGTATCACGATCAACATCTCGCATGTTGAGTACCAGACCGAGAAGCGCCACTACGCGCACGTCGATGCTCCCGGTCACGCCGACTACATCAAGAACATGATCACCGGTGCGGCGCAGATGGACGGCGCCATCCTCGTGGTCGCGGCCACCGACGGCCCGATGCCCCAGACGCGTGAGCACGTGCTGCTCGCCCGCCAGGTCGGCGTGCCGTACATCCTCGTCGCCCTGAACAAGGCCGACATGGTGGACGACGACGAGATCATCGAGCTCGTCGAGATGGAGGTCCGTGAGCTCCTCGCTGCGCAGGAGTTCGACGAGGACGCTCCGGTTGTCAAGGTCTCCGCACTCAAGGCGCTCGAGGGCGACCCGGAGTGGACCAAGAACATCCTCGAGCTCATGGCTGCGGTCGACGAGTCCATCCCGGACCCGGTCCGCGAGACCGAGAAGCCCTTCCTCATGCCCGTCGAGGACGTCTTCACGATCACCGGTCGTGGCACCGTCGTCACCGGTCGTATCGAGCGTGGCGTGATCAACGTCAACGAGGACGTCGAGATCGTCGGCATCAAGGAAACCAAGACCAAGACCACGGTCACGGGTATCGAGATGTTCCGCAAGCTCCTCGACTCGGGCCAGGCCGGTGACAACGTCGGTCTGCTGGTTCGTGGTATCAAGCGCGAAGATGTCGAGCGTGGACAGGTTGTCGTCAAGCCCGGCACCACCACCCCGCACACCGAGTTCGAGGGCCAGGCGTACATCCTGTCCAAGGACGAGGGCGGCCGCCACACGCCGTTCTTCAACAACTACCGTCCGCAGTTCTACTTCCGTACCACGGACGTGACGGGCGTTGTGACGCTGCCCGAGGGCACCGAGATGGTCATGCCCGGTGACAACACCGAGATGTCCGTCAAGCTGATCCAGCCCGTCGCCATGGACGAGGGCCTGCGCTTCGCGATCCGCGAAGGCGGCCGTACCGTCGGCGCCGGCAAGGTCACGAAGATCAACAAGTGATCTAGCTCCACCAACGCCAATGGCGCTCACCCTCCGGGGTGGGCGCCATTGGCGTTTTCGGGGTGTGACACTCAGCGGTAGTTCAACGCATCCCATTCTCGGATGTCGCTGGGATGCGCGATGCCCTCGAGGACGAACGGGTCGCGGGCGATGAATTGTTCTGCGCGCTCGCGGCTGCTGAAGATCGCCATGGACCCGTTGCTCGCCGGGTCGTCGAACGGTCCGATACCGAGCAGCCCACCTTCCGCGGCGAACGCGTCGAGGTACTCCCGGTGTCGTGGATAGATCTCCGGAATCCTGGCGGCGGTGGTCGGATCGGTCGCGTAGAACACCACGTATTCCATGGCACCGAACCTACCGAGACCGGAACGCCGCGTGTCAGCTTTCGACGTGCACCGGGTGGTCGGCGCGGTCGAGGTGGAGCAGGACCTGGGTGGCGACCTCTTCACCGCCGAGGGTCGATGCGACCCAGGACGCGACGTCCTCGGATTTGCGGGTGAAGTCGTACAGGTCGAGCGTGGGGTCGGCGGTCACGACGATCGACAGGGTGGGGAGTCCGCGTTCGATGACGGCGCGAGCGCGTGTCTGCCGCACTCCGGGGTACTGCGCGAGTTCGCTGGCGACTCCGTTCGCGAGGGAGCCGAGGTCGACGGTGACGTAGGTGCCCGATTCGCGGTCCGGTACGGCGACGGGGGACGTGCGTCGCCGGGTGAGGTCCAGGGCGAGGAGCACGATCCCGAAGACCAGCCCCACGACGACCGTCGCGGCGAGCGCCCAGCCCCACCAGTCCTGGTCGGGGAGTGCGGTGACACGCGCGCGGTCGTACCGCGACACCCATTCGCGGACGATCGGAACCTGGAGGTCCCAGGCCACGGCGTAGGCGCCGAATCCGAGGAGTGCGAGCCCTACGAGCAGGACGATGACCCGGTTGACGGCGGCGGTCCGATGTCTCACGGTTTCACCTGCACTCGGAGTTCGGGGGACGTGCCGAGCAGCGACAGCGTCGGTTCCACGGCCTCGCGTACGGAAATGGCCACGTCGCCGGCGGGTGTCGACTCGGTGCGCACCACGCGGACGGTGACGTGTTTGCGGTCGACCGTCGTGTGCGCCGACAGCACGCCGGGGACGGTCTTGGCGTGACTACTGGAGTTGCGAGCGAGGTCGGTGGGGCGGAGCCAGACGATCGGGGTGTCACCGACTGCGAGCGGCAGGTGGGTGCGCGGCCGCGGTTTGAGGGCCGCGACGATGAACACGACCCCCAGCACGATCGCGCCTGCGGCGACGGGGACGATCCACTCGGACCAGTGCAGCCGGCCCAGCCATTGCACGGTGTTGCGGATCCAGGGCGCGTTGGCGAAGGTGCCGCGCATGATGAGCAGCTCACGCGCTGCGACGACCGCGAGACCGAGGGCCCCGACGGCGACGATGATCGCGGCGGGCACAGCGGCCGGGGTCGCGCGCGGCGTGCGTGGCCGGAGGGGCGCCACCGGGGCGGGCGGCACCGCCGGAACGCCCTGTTCGGAGTAACGGCCTTCGGCCGAACTGTCTTCGGGGGCGGCGGATTCCGTTCCGACGACCACGATGTTGAGTTCGATGACCGGCATGCCCGTCATCTGCTCGACCTGACGGTGCACCTGCGCGCGGAGCCGGCGGTTGACGAGGTCGAGGTGGCACGGCCACTGCACCGCGATGTACAGGTTGATCGCGACGGCGCCTGCTCCCGTCGAGACGTCGGCGCGGGGGAGTTCCCGCCCGGTCAGGCGGGACAGCCCACCGGACTGCTTGACGACGCCGGGTACCTGGAGCGCTGCGGCGACGGCGATCTTCACGACGGCGCGCTCCTTGATGACCAGTTCGCCGCGCAGGGCGGTGTCGTCGAGCGCCGCGTCGTCGTGCGGACCGGCGGGGGGTGCGGTGAAGGGTTCAGCCACGGCCGCGGCTTCGGAGGATGGCGCCGAGATCGAGGTGGCCGTCGCGGTGCGCGCCGACGGCCATGCCCAGCGCGCCGAGGAGGACGGCGAAGACGAATCCGCTGAAACCACCGAGGATGCCGGCGATGGCGAGAAGTAACCCGACGATCAGGCCTGTGATTGTGCTGTTCATTGAGATTGTCCTGTCTCTGTCAGGAGATCTTCGATGGTCACGTCGACGGGGACGTCCACCAGCGATTCCACTGCGGCCCGCACTCTTTCGGCGGTGTCGACGACGTTGGCGGGGTAGCGAGCCGCGAGGTGGACGGCACAGGACGTGGGGCCGACGGTCACCCCGGTCACCCGGCGTCCGGGCAGGTAGGTCGCGACTTCACCGAACGCGCCGCCGTGCATCGCTGCCACTCCGGGGGTGGCGAGGACGGCGGCGACGATGCGTTCGGAGATGTCCTCGGCGTGGGTGTCCGGTGGAAGTGGTCCGGTCACTGCACCCTCGGTTTGCCGTCGAGCTCGGACGCGGCCTCGGATTCGTCGAACAGCATGACGTCGAAGACGGTGATGTTCACTTCGGTCACTTCGAGCCCGGTCATGCGCTCGACGGCCGCGATGACGTTGCGCCGGATGCCGACCGCGAGTTCGTGCAATGCGACACCGTATTCCGCGACGATGCCGATGTCGATGGCGGCCTGTTTCTCGCCGACTTCGACGGCGACGCCCTGGGCGTGGTTGACGCGGGCGCCGGGGATCCGATCGCGGAGGGCACCGACAGCGCGCGCGGTACCGCCGCCCACGTCGTAGACGCCGTTGATCTCACGGGTGGCGATCCCGGCGATCTTGGCGACCACGGCGTCCGCGATGATGGTCCGTCCCTCGGAACTGACGAGTTCCGGCGTCGCCCCGGCACCGAACTGCACGCGGCTGCGTGCCCCTGAATCGCTGGTCATCGTGGATCCCCTTCGAGTCGCCTGCCTTCTCCTCAACAGTAATGATCACCGACCGTACGCGGGGTCTCCCACGCGCCTTTCCGTCCGCGGATCCCGTGACGGGAGACACCCAAAAATATTTGATATGACTACCCGGTAACATCTGACGTGATGCAGGTAACGCAGACGCAGCCCGACGGAAGGAACCCCATGGCGGAAGAGCCCACCGGTGAGGACGCCGCTCCTCAGGCCCGGACGCCGGCCGTCGCCGCGGGTGTGGTGGTTCTGGCCGTCCTCGCACTCGCGTTCGTCGCGGTCAGCGGCTACTTCGGCTACACACACCGGCAGGCGGCGCAGGAGGCTCAGCAGAGATCCGAGATCCTCGAAGCAGCGCGGCAGGGCGTCGTGAATCTGACGACGATGGACTTCGAGCGGGCCGACGAAGACGTGCAGAAGGTACTCGACGGCTCGGCCGGAGAATTCCGCGACGAATTCGAAGCCCGATCCAAGGACCTCATCGCGGTCATGCAGGAGGCCAAGGTCAAGTCCCAGGGGGAGGTGCGCCAGGCTGCGATCGAGACGCAGAACGGCGACTCCGCGGACGTGCTCGTCGCGGTCGCGCAGAAGGTGTCCAATGCAGGCGGCGCGGCCGAGGAGCCGCGCGGTCAGCGGATGCGGGTGACGATGCAACTCGAGGACGGCACGTACAAAATCGTGAAGGCGGGGTTCGTGCAGTGAGTACCGACGCATCGCCGAAGTCGCGCAGACTCCTCCTGATTCTGGGCGCGCTCACCGTGGCCGCGGCCGTGCTGGCGGGGGTTCTGTACTTCACGCTCTACCGACCCGACCAGCGCGTCGACGACGCCGTCCGCGCCACCGTCACCGACACCGCTTCGCAGGGCGCGATCGCCCTGCTGTCCTACAAGCCGGACACGGTGGAGAACGACGTCGGCGCCGCGAAGGAACGCCTGACGGGGGAGTTCCTCGACTACTACACACAGTTCACGACGGACGTCGTCGTCCCGGCGGCCAAGGAGAGCCAGGTCGCGACCCAGGCGACGGTGGCCGCGTCCGGTCCGGTCGAGGTGGCGGCCGACACCGCGACCGTGCTGTTGTTCGTCAATCAGACCACCACCAGTGCGGCGAAACCGGAACCGGCGGTGACGGCGACGAGCATCACCGTCGAGCTCACCAAGTCCGGCGACAACTGGCTGATTTCGGGCTTCGATCCGGTTCAGTCGTCCGGGTAGCGTTGGCGCCCATGAGTACTCTTCGAGAGGTCGGCGACCGCGAGTCGTGGCGTTGCTGGCTGTGTGACGAACCGGTGGACCCCGACATGTCGGTCAACGATCCGCGTGGCCCCAGCATCGACAGCGTCGTCACCGCGAAGAAGGCCAAGGCGAAGGGCGGCGTCGAACGCCTTGCGCACCGGGCGTGCAACACCAAGAAGGGTGCCGTCAAACCGGTCGTGCCGTGGCCCGACCGGTTGTTCGTCGTCGATCCCGCCCCGATCATCGGTGTGGTCGAACAACTCGGCCGCAAGGGCGGACGGGTGGCGGTGGCGCGATGCCCGGGCAAATCGGACGCCGAGGACGCGGCGGAGTGGTTGCTCGACAGGTTGTCCCGTCTTGCACCGGAACTGAACGTCGAGACGCAGATCGATGCCGCCGGTGGTGCGTATCTGCTCGTCCTTCGCACCGCCTGACCCGTGAGTACTTGTTAACCGCGGGGGGGCTGTTTCAAATTTCCGGGTCGGGGTGTCCGCGTGCCGCGGCGCCCCGACCTGATGTTTCTTGGATAATGTGTTGGTGGCCAAGGGGTATCGACCGGTGAATCGTGATCAGCAGTTTTTGTTGCCACCGGACATGCGGGAGTGGGTGCCGCCCACGCATCCGGTGTGGACGGTGATCGAGATCGTCGACACCCATCTCGACACCAGCGCTTTTCACGGCTCTCGCCGCA
>NZ_JBFUGT010000240.1:0-10169 GCF_056402775.1 Rhodococcus sp. P3_B8 | reverse complement strand
GTCCGGAAGCAGACCGCGGCGGCAATGGTCCGCAGCGCGTTCACCGCCCCGCACGTCACCGAATTCGTGACCGCCGACGTGACCCGGTCGGTGGAACTGCTCGACCGCCTGCGTGACCTCCCCGCTTTCGAGGGACTGTCGGTGACACCACTGAGCCTGGTCGCGAAGGCGATGATCGTCGCGCTGCGCGAGAACCCGAGCCTCAACGCCTCGTGGGACGAGGAGAACCAGGAGATCGTCACCAAGCACTACGTCAATCTCGGCATCGCCGCGGCCACGCCCCGCGGTCTGGTCGTCCCCAACATCAAGGAGGCRCAGTCGCTGAGCCTGCTCGAACTGTGCCGCGCGATCACCGAACTGACCGCGACCGCGCGCAGCGGCAGAGCCGAACCCGCGCAGCTGACCGGCGGCACGGTGTCGATCACCAACGTCGGAGTGTTCGGTGTCGACGCGGGAACACCCATCCTCAACCCCGGCGAATCGGCCATCCTCTGCCTGGGCAGCGTCACCAGGCGACCGTGGGTGCACGAGGACGGACTCGCGGTGCGGTGGGTCACCACCCTGAGCGTGTCGTTCGATCACCGGGTGGTCGACGGCGAGCAGGGGTCGAGGTTCCTGTCGTCCGTCGCGGCGATGCTGCACGATCCCGCCTCACTGCTCGCGCACCTCTGATCCTCGGTACGTTTGGGCGGTGAGCACTTCCCGAGCGTCCGCGGTCGACACGCGCGCACCAGTGACCGAGCCGCTCCGCCGGGCTCGTGCGGGAACGTTCGGGATCTTCGGGATCAACGGGTTCCTGCTCGGCATGTGGGTCGTGCACATTCCGGCGATCGAGGACCGGACCGGCATCAGCCACTCCACGCTGGGTTCGCTGCTGCTCCTGCTCGCGGTCGGCGCGATCGGCGGCATGCAGGTCAGCGGTCCACTGGCCGACCGGTTCGGCAGCAGGCGCATGGTGATCATCGCCGGACTCCTCCTGTCGGCCGCCACCGTGGGCCCAGGGCTGGCGTCCGCGGCCTGGCAACTCGGTCTCGCCCTGCTCGTGTTCGGCTTCGCCAACGGCGCACTGGACGTGTCGATGAACTCGCAGGCCGTCGAAGTCGAGCAGCGGTACGGACGGCCGATCATGTCGGCGTTCCACGCCCTGTTCTCCGTCGGCGGGGTGGCAGGATCGCTGCTCGGAGCGGCGACGCTCGCCGCCGGGTGGGCACCCGTGACGGCGTTGCTGGTCGCCGGGGGTGTCGGGGTCGTCACYGTCGCCGCGGGCTCGCGGTGGCTGATGGCGGACCGTCCCCGCTCTCGGCACGACACCGCTCCCGCCGAGAAGGCACAGGGCCGGCTGTCCACCCGGGTCCTCGCGCTCGGTGGCATCGCCTTCGTCCTCATGCTGTCGGAGGGTGTCGCGAACGACTGGAGCACCCTGCAGGTCAAGGAACACCTCGGAACGTCCGATTCCGTCGCCGCCCTCGCGTTCGGAGCCTTCTCCGTGATGATGACGGTGGGCCGGTTCACCGCGGACCGTGTGAGCGGCGCGCTCGGTCCCGTCGCCGTCGTCCGCTACGGCACCCTGATCGCGGCCCTCGGAATGCTGCTCGTCGTCGTCTCCGGGCTGCTCCCGCTCACCGTTCTGGGCTGGGCGCTGTTCGGCCTCGGGTTGTCGGGTTGCGTCCCGCAGATCTTCACCGCCGCAGGGAACCTCGGCGCGGGCTCCGCGGGCACCAACATGTCCCGGGTGGTCGGGCTGGGGTACGTCGGATTCCTCGCCGGCCCGGCCACCATCGGCTGGATCACCCAGGTGGTTCCGCTCACCGTCGCGATGGTGGTGCCCCTGGTCTGCGTGCTCGTGGCCGCCACGTTCGCGGGGGCGGTCCGGCGCACCTGACACGCTCGCCGCACGAACAGGACCGTTCACCGACCTCACAGCGGCCTCTCATCGATCGTTCAGCGTCGGTTGGCACACTGTGTGTCGTGACCGAATCGACTAGCAGGCTGCGTCGCAGTCTTCGTCGCCTCGCCTTCGCTGCGGCGGGTGTGGCGGCACTGTGCGCGCTGTACCTCATCCGCCCCGAATCGTCGGGTCTCGTCCTCCCTGAGGCACTCCGACCCGTCGCCGATCCTGTGATCCAGGCGATCGACGTCACCACGGTGCTCGCAGCGACCGTCGTCCTCGCCATCGTCGCGGCGATGCGAAAACTTTCGTACGGCATGGGTGCGGTACTGCTGCTGTGTATCGGCGCGAATCTCACCAGCGCCGCAGTCCGGGCATGGGAATCGGATGCACCGTCGGTGCTCCTGCCGAGCGGGCACGTCGTCGCCGTCACCGCGCTGTACGGTTCGGCGCTGCTGGTGTCGGCGCCGCGGTTCCGGCCCGTCATCGCGGGCCTGGGTTTCGCCGTCGTCCTCGGTGTCGCGGGGGCCGCCGCGCTGATCGAACCGATCGGCATCTTCGGCCTCGCCGCCGGCCTGATGATCTTGGCGATCTGGTGGGCGCTGGCGTCCACCCTGATGCTGTACTCCCCCGTCGCCGCCGAGCGTGAAGAGCGACGGCCCGACACCGCGGCCATCGCCTTCTCCCGGCACCGCGGCAGTCTGCGCCTCTGAGGCGCTTCGCGCCCGTGCGCCTTTCTGGTAGCTGGTGCTACCAAAAAGGCGCACGGGCCCGGAGGGCCTACAGGGCCTTGAGTTCCTCGGTGACCTCGGAGACCGACTTCTTCGCGTCCCCGAAGAGCATGGAGGTGGTGTCGGCGAAGAACAGCGGGTTGTCGATGCCGGCGAAGCCGGAGTTCATCGACCGCTTCAGCACGATCACCGACTTCGACTGATCCACATTCAAAATGGGCATCCCGTGGATCGGCGACGACGGGTCGTTGCGGGCGGCGGGGTTGGTGACATCGTTCGCACCGATCACCAGGGTGACGTCGGTGCGGGCGAACTCGTCGTTGATGTCGTCCATTTCCTTCATCGCGTCGTACTCGACGTCGGCCTCGGCGAGCAGCACGTTCATGTGCCCGGGCATCCGGCCCGCCACCGGGTGAATGGCGTACTTGACCTCGACACCCTTCGACTCGAGCAGCTTGGCCATGTCCTTGACCGCGTGCTGGGCCTGCGCGACGGCCAACCCGTAGCCGGGGACCACGATCACCTGGTTGGCGTACGCCATCTGGATCGCCGCATCCGCCGCCGAGGTGGACTTCGCCGTCTTCACGGTCCCGTCCCCGACCGCCGCCGCGACGCCGCCGCCACCGAACCCGCCGGCCACGATCGCCGGGATGGACCGGTTCATCGCCTTCGCCATCAGGTTGGTCAGGATCGAACCCGACGCACCGACGATCATGCCGGCCACGATCATCGCCTGATTATTGAGCGCCAGACCGGCGGCCGCCGCGGACAGACCCGTCAACGCGTTCAGCAGCGAAATCACCACGGGCATGTCGGCGCCGCCGATCGGCAGCACCACCATCAACCCGAGCACCGCCGCCAGCACCAGCACCCCCACGATCCACCACTGCGACGTGGGTCCGGTCGGCTCGATGGCCTTGATTCCGATGGCCACCGCCAATGCGACGGCCCCGATCAGCAGCACCGCATTGAGCGGTTGCTGCAGCTTGCCGATGCCGATCGGCCGGCCCGGCAGGGTTTCCTGCAGCTTGAGGAACGCGATCACCGAACCCCAGAAGGAGATCGACCCGATGATCGCCGCGAACAGCGACGCGATGACGATGTGCACCGTCGGCGACTCACCGTGTTGGAAGGCGGTGAACCCGTCCGAGTCCAGGAACTCGGCGTACGCGATCAACGCGACCGTGCCGCCACCGACACCGTTGAACAGTGCCACCAGCTGCGGCATCGCGGTCATCTTCGTCCGCAACGCCGGCGGCACACCCAAGATCACACCGATCACCAGACCGGCGACGATCAGCACCCAGTTGGAGGTGTCCCGGATCGCGATCAGAGTGGCGACCACCGCGACACCCATGCCGACCGCGGCGATCTGGTTACCGCGGACCGCGGTCTTCGGGCCGGTCAGGCCCATCAGACCGTAGATGAACATCGCGAACGCCACGATGTACAGAACGTTGACCAAGTACTCCATTACCGGTCCCCACCCTTCTCAACAACAGCAGCAGCGGGGGCGGCGGGCTTGGACTTGAACATCGCCAGCATCCGGTCGGTGACCACGAAACCACCGACCACGTTGATCGTTCCGAAGACCAGGGCCACGAACAGGATCACCTGCAGCCCCCACGGCGGATTGTCGACCTTGCCGAGCACCACCAGCGCACCCAACACGACGATGCCGTGGATGGCGTTCGTGCCCGACATCAGCGGGGTATGCAACGTGTTCGGGACCTTCGAGATCACCGCGAACCCCACGAACCCGGACAACACCAGGATCGCGATGTTCGCCAACAATTCGGTATACATCTAGGACACACCCTCCTCACGGGTGACGCAGGACGCGGCGAGGACCTCGTCCGAGAAATCGGGGGCCAGCGCCCCGTCGACGAGCATCAACTCCAGCAGCGCGGAGATGTTCTTCGAGTACAGCTCCGACGCGTGCTCGGGCATGCTGGCGGGCAGGTTCAGCGGCGAGCAGATCGTCACCCCGTGCTTGACCACGGTCTGACCGGGCTCGGTGAGCTCGCAGTTACCGCCGGTCTCACCGGCCAGGTCGACCACCACGGAGCCGGGCTTCATGCCCTCCACCGCGGCCGCGGTCACCAACCGCGGCGCCGGACGGCCCGGCACCAGCGCGGTGGTAATGACCACGTCGAAGCCCTTGATCGCGTCCTCGAGCGCCTGCTGCTGCTGCGCCCGCTCCTCCTCGGTCAGCTCGCGGGCGTACCCGCCCTCACCGGCGGCGTCGATCCCCAGATCGAGCCACTGCGCACCGACCGAGCGAACCTGATCGGCGACCTCCGGGCGCACGTCGTAACCGGTGGCCCGGCCCCCGAGACGCTTCGCCGTGGCCAGGGCCTGCAGGCCGGCGACACCGACACCGAGCACCAGCACCGTCGCCGGCTTGACCGTGCCGGCGGCGGTGGTGAGCATCGGGAAGAACCGGGTCGACTCCGACGCCGCGAGCAGCACCGACTTGTACCCGGACACGTTCGCCTGCGACGACAACGCGTCCATCACCTGGGCGCGGGAGATACGCGGGATCGCCTCGACCGCGAACGCCTGCACCCCGGCCGCCTTCAGCGCGGCGACCTGATTGTCCTGGTTGCGGGGGGCGAGGAACCCGATCAGGGTCTGCCCGGCATGCAACCGGCCCACTTCCTCGTCCGACGGCGGCGCGACCTTGACGACCACCTCCGCCGACCACGGGTCGGCGATCTTCGCCCCCACCTCGGTGTACAACTCGTCCGGGATCAGCGCGCCCAAACCGGCACCCGACTCGACCACCACGTCGACGCCCTTGGCGATCAACGACGCCACGATCTTCGGCACCAACGCGACCCGACGCTCACCGTCGTTCGACTCCCGAACGACGCCGACCGTCGGGCGCGCAGTGGACGCGCTCTGCGATGTATCCATGTATCGACTTCCTGCGGTAGATGGTGTGTGTGCCGCGACGAGCGGCGATCAACCGATGATGAGCGGAAATATTTCCCCCGACTCGACTGAGTTAGCTGATAGTAGCCAGAGAAAGCGTGACGTAGGGAACAGAGAAGTCCGTGGGTAGGCGTCTGAATCGAGTCCGAACAGTCGTTCTCACAGATCTTTCTGCTCGTTTGTGAACCCGGTCACAGGGTGTTTCGTCGTAGTCTGACGGTAGACAGCCGCACGGAAGCGGAGGTTCGGCCATGAGCACACCGAAGGAACGGAGCGCGGAGGACGTCACCGCGAATCCACCGGTCGTCGTCGAGCGGGTCTACGACCATCCGACCGAGGGCGACGGACTCCGACTGTTCGTGGACCGGCTGTGGCCGCGGGGGCTCCGCAAGGACGCGTTCCATTTCGACGACTGGGCCAAGGACCTCGCACCGTCGACGGAGCTGCGTCACTGGTACTCGCACGACGTCGCCGCATTCAGCGAGTTCCGCGAGCGGTACGTCCACGAGCTCGACTCGCCGAGCGGACGGAAGGCTGTCGCGCGGGTGCAGGAACTCGCGCAGGGGCGGCCGATCGTTCTCCTGACCGCGACGAAGGACGTCAGCCACAGTCACGCCGAGGTGCTCGCCGAATACATGCTGGATCGGTTGTGACCGCCCACCGCGACGACGCCGCGCCCATCACCGAACCGGACGACGACCTCGGCGGCGACCCCGTCTGCTGGCTCGACCGCGTGTGCCCCGACTGCGGGTTGTTCCTCACCGACCACACCGCGGGCACCTGCCCGCGCTGCGGGGGGCGCGGGACAGGTGACGTGCCGGAATTCAGCCGGCGTTCAGGTACCGGGCACGGAGTTTGTGCTTGACGAGTTTGCCCGTGGGTGTGCGCGGCAGGTCGTCGGAGAAGTCGATGCTGCGCGGCGCCTTGAAGTGACTCACCCGGTCGCGCACGTAGTCGAGTAATTCGCGGGCGACGGCATCGGACGGCTCCACCCCCTCGACGAGTTGCACGACGGCTTTGACCTGTTCGCCCATCTCCTCGTCGGGCACGCCGATCACCGCGACGTCGAACACCTTGGGATGCATCGTGAGAACGTTCTCCGACTCCTGCGGGTAGATGTTCACCCCACCGGAGATGATCATGAACGCGGCGCGGTCGGTGAGATAGAGGAAGCGGTCGGAGTCGATGTACCCGATGTCGCCGCTCGTGGTCCACGTCGGATGGTCGGGGTGCGTCGCGGATTCGGTCTTGGCCGGGTCGTTGTGATATTCGAACGGCCGTTCCTCCCTCTCCCAGTAGACGGTCCCGATGTCACCGACGGGTACGTCCGCACCGTTGTCGTCGCAGATGTGGACGATGCCCATGACCCCGTCGTGGCCGACCGATCCCGGCTTCGCGAGGGCCTGGGCGCTGTCGATGAACGTGGCACCGGCGCCTTCGGTGGACGCGTAGTACTCGTGGATCACCGGGCCCCACCACTCGATCATCGAACGCTTCACGTCGGGCGGGCACGGCGCCGCCGCGTGGATCGCCACCTTCAGACTCGACACGTCGAACTTGTCGCGAACGTCCTTGGGCAGCTTGAGCATCCGGACGAACATCGTCGGGACCCACTGGCTGTGGGTCACCCGGTACTCCTCGATGAGCCGCAGCGCCTCCTCGGCTTCGAAGCGGTCCATCAGGACGATCGTGCCGCCGACGGACGTGATGGTGCCGCAGAAGCGCAGCGGCGCTGCGTGATACAGGGGTGCGGGGCACAGATAGACGGTGTCGGAATCGAATCCGTACATCGGGGCGAACACGGCGGTGTACGGATCCGTGGTGGTGTCCACCTCGCCCTCGGGCAGAGCGGGTTTGATCCCCTTGGGCCTGCCGGTGGTGCCCGAGGAGTACAGCATGTCCTGCCCGCGGGGCTGCGAATCGAGCGGTTCGGCCGACTGCGCCGCCACGGCGTCGTCGTAGCTGTCGAATCCGTCGAGTTCGCCGCCGTACACGAGACGGTGACGGATGCGGGGCAGCTGATTCTCCTCGCGCGGCACGGCGCCGCCCGCATCGGCGGACACGATGAGCACCTCGGCTCCGCAGTCGTCCACGACGTAACCGGCTTCCTCCGGGGTGAGATGCCAGTTCACCACGGTGATGTACAGCCCGGATCGCAGCGCCGCCCAGTACACCTCGAGAACCCGGAGGTCGTTGCTCGACACGAGCGCCAGGTGGTCGCCGACCTTCAGGCCGAGCGAACGCAGGTGCCGCGCGAGGCGGGTGGACCGCTCGTCCAGCTCCCGGTAGGTCAGCTGCTCCCCCGTCGAGGGACGAATGACAGCGGGCTTGTCCGGGGTGGTCGCCACGAAGTTTCCAGGGAACATCCGCACTCCTTTTGTTAATGGAGATTCTCACCATCGGTCTACCACACCGAACCCGGGACGGGGAGGCCTTCGACGCCGTCACCGGCGCATTCGTCCGCCCGCGGCAAAAACCCTCGGACGCGTCGGCGGGAGGTCCTAGAGTTGAGGCAAAAGGAGGCGTACGACCCGTGAATGCCCTGCAGAAGGAACCGATCCTCGACGCATTGTTCGAGGAATGGGACGCACTCGACGACGTGCTGTCCACGTTGTCCGGCGACGCGTGGTTCACGCCCACCGCGCTGCCGGGCTGGACCGTCCACGACGTGACCGCGCATCTCATCGGCACGGAGTCGCTCCTTGCCGGAATCTCCGCACCGCACACCAGCATCGACGTCCGCGGCCTCGCGCACGTGCGCAACGAGATCGGTGCGTTCAACGAAGAGTGGGTCGAGGGGCTGCGGGGGTGCTCCGGCCCCGAGATGCTCGAGCGTTTCCGGGTGATCGTGGCCCGCAGGCGGTCGGAGCTGAGCGAGATGACCGACGATGCGTTCGAGGCCGAGACCACCACACCGGTCGGTCCGGCTCCCTACCTCCGGTTCATGCGCATCCGCGTGTTCGACTGCTGGATGCACGAGCTCGACCTGCGCGACGCCCTCGCGCTGCCCGGCGACGAGGGCGGCCTGCGCGGGGAGACGGCGTTCGAGGAGATCGCGGGCGCTGTCGCGTTCCTCGTCGGCAAGCGCGGTAAGGCCCCGGACGGGTCGAGGATCACCCTGGAGCTGACGGGACCGCTCGCGCGGAACATTCACGTCGCCGTCGACGGCAGAGCCGCGGTGGTCGACGAACTGCCGTCCGAGGCCACCGCGACCGTGACTCTCGACTCCCGGCTGTTCACCCGGTTGGCGGGCGGCCGGACGACGGCGGCCGATCACCGCGACGAGATCGCGTTGAGCGGCGACACCGCCATGGGCAAGAGGATCGTCGACAACCTCGCGTTCACGATCTGACCGCGGTGCGCCTGTTCCTGTCCTCGTATCGGTTCGGTGCGGATCCCGCGCCGCTGCTGTCGCTCGTCGGCCGCCCGGGGCGCGTGGGGGTGATCGCCGCGGCCGCGGACGCGTGGCCGCGGACGGCGCGGACGTCCGCGGTGGTGAGTGACGTGATGCCGCTGACGCGGCTGGGCTTCACCCCGGAAGAGGTGGATCTGCGCGACTACATCGGCAGCGACGGGCACGCGCGTTCGGCCGCGCTGAGGGAGCGGCTGGCGGGGTTCGGCATGCTGTGGGTGCGCGGCGGGAACACGTTCGTGTTGCGCGCGCAGATGGCCCGGAGCGGGGCGGACCGGGTGATCCCGGACCTACTGCTGCGCGATTCGCTGGTGTACGCCGGCTACAGCGCGGGGGCGTGTGTGATGACTCCGACGCTGCACGGTCTCGACTCCTCCGATGACCCGGCGGAGGTGGTCGCAACCTGCGGCATGGAGCCGCTCTGGGACGGTCTGGGCGTGGTGGGCTTCGCGATCGTGCCGCATCACCCGCCTGCGGAGCTTCCAGGGGCCGAAGACGCCGTCCCCTTGGAGGACGCGGCAGCCGTTCGGCGCACTGTCACCGCTTTGAGGCTCGCCGGCATCGAATACCGCACTTTGACGGACGATCAGGCGATCGTCGTGAACGGAGATCGAACCGAACTCGTGTGACGACGGCGAGCCCTGCGACGGGAAGGCCTTCAGCCGAAGACGGCGACCGGCACGGACGGAGTGAACGGGGCGACGCGGTCGAGTGCGGCCCAGGTGACCTCGCAGCGCTTGGCGGTGACTTCGTCCGCGTCGGCGAGGAGCGTGTTCAGGAGGGTCTTCGGGTTCAGGCGCCATTCCTGCACCATGGACCGAACTTCCTCGTTGGTGAACAACCCCGAACCGGCCAGTGCGAAGATCCATTCGTCGAACTCGCCACGGTGGATCTGTTCGATGGAATCGTAGTCGATACCACCGTCGAGGAACTCGTACGAGAACATCGCGGAGATGTAGCTGCTGGGATCTCGGTGGAGTGCATTCATCGGTGCGGGTCCTTCCAGGGTCGGTGCGGCAAAACCCGGCCCCAACCGTGTTCTAGCTCACATTTCGTGAGAATCTCCGTTTGGGTGTAACGCCTCGCCGGTGTTTGACGATGCAAGACGCTAACCCGTAGAAGTGAGTTTTTGCATTGCCTGGTCGATACGATCCGGTAACGGAGTGACGAATGTGACCTGTGTTACACCCGATTCGTCCGG